>JASFRE010000287.1:0-6185 GCA_050115055.1 Candidatus Eiseniibacteriota bacterium
GAGCCATGGCGACTCGGTCGACGCGTTGCCCCCGGAGTTCGAGGTGGTGGCGCGCACCGCCGACTGTCCGTACGCCGCCGCCCGCCACCGCGGGCGGCCCCTGTACATGCTGCAGTTTCATCCCGAGGTTGCTCATACTCGGGATGAAGGAAGGATCCTAAATAACTTCGTTTACGAGATTTGTGGCGTTCCAGCAAGCTGGACCATGGAGAATCTCCGGGACTCGGCTGTACGGCAGATGAAGGAGCAGGCGCCGGCCGGCGGGGTGCTCTGTGCGTTGTCGGGCGGCGTCGATTCGTCGGTGGCGGCGGTCCTCGCCCACGAGGCGTTCGGCGACCGCCTGACCTGCGTCTTCGTCGATCACGGGCTGCTGCGCGCCGGCGAGGCGGCAACGGTGACCCGCGAGCTCGAGGAACGCTTCGGCCTGCGGGTCCGCAAGGTCGAGGCGGGGGAACGCTTCTTCGCGGTGCTGGCCGGCGTCGTCGATCCGGAAGAGAAGCGCAAGCGCATCGGTCGCACCTTCATCGAGGTCTTCGAGGCCGAGGCGAGTCGGCTGCCGGAGATCCGTTACTTGATCCAGGGGACGCTCTACCCGGACGTCGTCGAGAGCTCCGGGGTCGCCGGCCCGGCCGCGGTCATCAAGAGCCACCACAATGTCGGGGGACTGCCCGAGGTCATGGGGCTCGAGCTGATCGAGCCGCTCCGGGAGCTCTTCAAGGACGAGGTCCGGGAGCTCGGGCGGGTCCTGGGCATCCCGGAGTCGGTGATCGGGCGCCATCCGTTCCCCGGTCCCGGACTCGCCGTCCGGGTGCTGGGGGAGGTGACCCCCGAGAAAGTCGCGATCGCCCGCCAGGCGGACGCGATCTTCATGGAAGAGCTCCGCCGGCGCGGGCTCTACGATCAGGTCTGGCAGGCGTTCTGCGTCCTGCTGCCGGTCCACACGGTCGGCGTCATGGGCGACGAGCGCACGTACGAACAGGTGATCGCGGTGCGGGCGGTGACCTCGGTCGATGGCATGACGGCCGACTGGGCGCGGCTGCCGGCGGATGCGCTGGGCCGCATCGCCGGACGCATCGTCAACGAGGTGCGGGGTGTGAACCGGGTGGTCTACGACCTCTCCTCCAAGCCGCCGGGGACGATCGAATGGGAATGACCGGAACGTCTCGACACCGCGCCGCCCGCCACGCCTCGGCCATCCTCCTCGCCGCGACCCTGGCCGCCCTGGCACCGCTCCCGGCGCGCGGGGTGGCGCTCCGGCCCGACGTCCGCGACGCCCTCGCCGCCGACGGGCGCCTGGCCGGCCTCGTGGCCGGCGAGCGCACGCTCGCCAAGCGGGGCCTGAATCAGCCGCTCACCCGACCGCAGTACCCGGCGGCGCCCGAGTGGGCCGCCGGGGCAGCGGGTGACGCGGTCGAGCAGCGCGCCGCGCCGGGCCTCCGCCAGGTCGGCATGACGATTCCGGTGCTGCTCGTCGACTTCAGCGACAACCCGGCGGCGGCCCACGGGCCGGAGGGACCGATCTGGTTCGAGACCCTGCTGTTCTCCGAGGGGCTCGTCACCACCGGCAGCATGCGCGAGTACTACACGGAGACCTCCTACGGCACCTTCGAGCTCGACGGCCAGTCTTCCGGCTGGCACCGCATGCCCGAGACCTATGCCTACTACGTCGACGGCCGGCGCGGCACCGGCGGTACCTATCCGCGCAACGCGCGCGGCCTGGCCGAGGACGCGGTGCGCCTCGCCGACGCTCAGGACCCGTCCCTCGACTGGAGCCAGTTCGATCGCACCGGACCGGAGGGCGTGCCGGATGGCATCGTCGACGGACTGATCATCGTGCACTCCGGACCGGGCTTCGAGACCACCGGCAACCCGAACGACATCCACTCGCACTTCTGGACGGTGATCGACGAGGAGCTCGTGGTCGACGGCGTGCGGGTCACGACCTACATCGTCTGCCCGCAGGACGGCAACATCGGGGTCTTCGCGCACGAGTTCGGGCACAACCTGGGGCTGCCGGATCTTTACGAGACCGATGCCGGCGCCATCTCGACCGGGGTCGGGGTGTGGGCGATCATGGGCTACGGCTCGTGGTTGTCGGCGAGCGGCTCGACCATCGGCTTGGACGCCGGCACCCGTCCGTCCCACTTCTGTGCCTGGTCCAAGCTCCAGCTCGGCTTCGCGACCGCGATCGGCGTGACATCCAACCAGACCGCCATGGTCCTGCGACCGGTCGAGGCAGAGCCCGACCTCGTCCGTCTGTGGACCAACGGCAGCGCATCGCCCGAGTACTTCCTGGTCGAGAACCGGGCACCCTTCGGCTTCGACGAGGGGCTGCCGTTCCAGAGCACCAGCTGGGGTGGTCTGCTCGTCTGGCACATCGACGAGAACCAGCCCACCAACGACGACACCAACCACCTGCTCGTGGCACTCGAGCAGGCCGACGGGAGACGCGATATCGAGAACGCCGACTTCCGCTACGGGAATGGCGACTCGACCGATCCCTTCTCGCTGGGCGGCGAGTTCACGGCCACCTCGCAGCCGTCGAGCCGGGACTACGCCGGCAACGACACGCAGGTCCGGATCACCAGCATCCAGCCGGTCGCCGATGCGGTCTACACGGCCGACCTGGTGGTCGAGACGACACCGGCCATCCGCCGTCGTGACGTCTTGATCGATGACGTCGCCACCGGCAACGGTGACGGCGGGCTCGACGCCAGCGAGCGCGCCACGCTCGACCTGGTGCTCGAGAATGTCGGCCTCGGGACGGGGGACCTGACCGTCGCCCTGGCGAGCGGCGACCCGCGCGTCACCGTGAGCGGGGGCCCGGTCGCCGTCGGCGCACTCGACGCCGACGCCACCGTGACCCTCGAGGACCGCTTCGCGCTCGAGCTCGGGGCGCTCGACCGTGACCCGTACGCGGTGGAGCTGACCCTGTCCTATGCGTCCAGCGGTTACGCCGGCACCGAGACGCTGCTCCTCGCCGCCGGAGACGCCCTGGGATATCAATCGAACGTCGAGGACGCCGGCGACACCGCGGACTGGAGCCACCGCGCCGGCCGCAGCGGCTACCGGGACGACTGGCACGTCTCGACCCGCCGCGCGCGCTCCGGCGCCGCCAGCTGGCGGTGCGCGCCGGGCAGCCTGCCGACCTACGAGGACCTCACCGACGCGCTGCTCGAAACACCGCTCATCGTGCTCGACGGCCAGTCGCGCCTCTTCTTCTGGCAGTGGCTCGCGGTCGAGGACGAGTCGCCGACCCGCGCCTGGGATGGCGGGCTGGTCGAGATCTCGATGAACGGCGGCACCTGGCAGCCGATCGAGCCGGTCGACGGCTACCCCTACACGATCGTCCGCAACCAGGCGAGTCCGATCGCCAATCGAGGCGCCTTCTCCGGCCAGCGCGACTGGCACCGGATCGAGTTCGATCTCGCCGGCTTCGAGGGCGCCGCCCGCCTGCGCTTCCGTTTCGGCTCCGACGGGTCGGTGACCGACGAGGGCTGGTACGTCGACGACGTCATCGTCGCCTCGCCGGCCGAGCCGTACACCGTGGCGTTCCTGACTCCGGAGGTCGACGCGTCGGGTCAGGTCATGGTCAGCTGGGACGTCGAGGAGCTTCTCGGGCCCTACAACGGCACCGGCTTCAACGTCTACCGGCGCCTCACCAGCGCCGACTTTCCGCTCAACAGCAGCATCGCGGGCCGGCCCGCCACCGCGCCGACCAGCGACTACGTCAAGCTCAATGCAACGCCCCTGCCCATGTCGGAGAGCTTCGTCGACGCCGATGTCGCGGCGGCCGAACGCTTCGACTACCTGCTGGAGGATCTCCGCCAGGGGGTGCCGCGCACCTACGGGCCACGCAGCGTCTACATCGGCGGCGTCGGACCGGCGCCGCGTCTCGCCGCCGTGGTTCCCAATCCGCACAACCCGGCCAGCGGCCCGATGACCATCCGCGTCGTCGTGCCCGGCGTGGCCGCCGATCGACCCACCGACGTCAGGCTGTCGATCTACAGCGCTCCCGGACGGCTGGTACGCCGGCTGGTCGACGCACAACTGGCGCCCGGCAAGCGCGAGTTCCACTGGGACGGACGCTCGGATGCCGGAGCCGGCGTCAGCTCCGGCGTCTACTACCTCCGCATGGAGGCGGACGGCCGCGTCGCCACGCGGCGTCTCACGGTGCTCCGCTGATCCACGGCGTCGTCGCGCGGGCGATGCTTGCAACCGTTCGGGACCGCCTGATAAGGTGCAGGCGTTCTGCGCTCAGTGCCCCTTGCCCGGACCCATGTGCGGCCGGGCAACGAGCCGGGTCCGCTTCGCCTCCGGGCGAGCCGTCTCCCCACGGGTTCGTAGCACTCGTCGGCGACCGGAGCTCGATGCCTGCGCGCGGTCGATGTTCACAGCGTGATGCCTTCGCCCTGCCCGCCGACGCCGCGCGCCCACGCCTCCGGCGTCTGGCGCCTCGCGTCATGCCGTTCGCCACGGCGCTTCTGCTCGGCGCCGCGGGCCTCGGCACCATCCCCTGCGCCCGGGCCGTTGCGGCCAGCCACTCCGATGACTCGCCGACGCCTGGCGCCGCCTCGACGCCGGTGCCGAGTGCCGCGGCGCCGGCAGGCGTCGAACAGCTCGCGGTCCGCCTCGCGGCCTGCCGGGAGTCCGGCGTCGCCGCACGCTGGCGCGGCGACCTGCAAGGGGTCGCCGCGGCGATGGACGAGGAGCTGGCCCTCGGCGACGCCGTCGTGGCGGCGCTCGCCCGGGAGACGCTGCCCCCGCCCGGCGACCCCGGACGGCCACCCCACCGCATGCTCCTGGCCACGGCGCGACGCCATCGCTGGTCCGGGGCCTGGATCGACTCGCTGTCGAGCCGCGTCATGCGGCTACCGGCCGATGACCCCGACCTGACCGAGCTCGAGCTGATCGCCGGCCTGGCGCTCAGCGACACCGATCGCGACCCCGGCGCGCTGCCGCATCTCGAGCGCGCCGCTGCCAGCACCGAGGATCCGCTCGCACCGGAGGCGAGCCGCCGGGCGCTGGCGCTGGCGCAGCGGCTCCTGGGCACGATGCAGGCGGGGGCGGACCGCACCGCGCTGCGCCGGGCCGCGCTGGCCCTCGCCGACCGGCACGCGGAGCAGCCGGGAGCGACGCACCTGGCGGCCGAGATCGCCCGCTTCGGGGTCGAGATCGCCTGCGCGGAGCCCGAGGAGGGCGGCGACGCGGGCGCCTGCCTCGAGCGTGGGGAGGCCTGGCTGGCCGCCCATCCGGGCGCCACCGGCCACGCCGTCATCCTGCTGCTCGTCGCCGAGGCCCGCGAGCGTGACGGCGATCTCGCCGGGGCGGAGCAGGCGCTCGTCGAGCTGCTCGCCCGCTACCCGGCCGCGCCCGAGACCCGACCCGCCTGGAGTCGCTACCTCGGTGTCCGCCGCGCACGCGGCGCGGAGCCCGAGGCGCGCGTCCGCCACTTGATCGCCGTCTCCCTGGCACGGCAGGGAGAGCGGCCGGAGGCGCTGCGCGAGCTCGAGCTGCTGCTCGATGCCCCCGACGTCTCCCCCGAGCTGGCCGTGCAGAGCCGGCTGCTGGCGGGCATGACGCTGCGGCGCAGCGGACAGCCGGAGGCGGCGATCATCGCCCTCGACGCCATCGACCGCTCGGTGGCCACCGTCCGCCAGCGGCGGCAAGCCGACCTGTGGCGGGCCCGCGCCCTGTGGTCGGCGGAGCGCATCGACTCGGCGAGCGCCGCCTACGAGGCGCTGGCCGCGGATCCGACCAGCGGCCGGACCGGTGTGATCGCCAGCTGGGAGCAGGCGCGGATGTTCGAGGACGAGGAGCGCCTCGAAGCGGCGCGTGCGGCCTACCGGACGCTCGCCCGCCGCCATCCGTCGGCGTCCGAGGGCATCGACGCGGTCTGGCGGGCCGGCCTCTGCGCCTACCGGCTCGGCGACCTGGAGGGCGCCGCGTCCGAGCTTGCAGCGGCGCTGGCCGGCGAGACCCCCGAGCAGACCCAGCGTCGTCTCTACTGGCTGGGTCGGGTCGAGAACGAGCGTGGTCGCAACGCCGAGGCCCGGACCGCCCTCGAAGCCGCGGCGCGCAGCTGGCCGCGCGACTACTACGGCTGGCGCGCCGTCCAGCGCCTGGCGGCGCTCGATGAGGCGGCGAAGCCCCCCGCCCGGCTGCCGGAGACGCTGGTCGAGGGC
>JASFRE010000288.1:0-6180 GCA_050115055.1 Candidatus Eiseniibacteriota bacterium
GCTCATCCACGAGGCGCTCGCCATCGATCAGGAGAACGAGTTCCGGGCCCTGGCCGCGGCCACCTCGGTGGTGGCGCCCGACGCCCGCTCGCTGTTCGAGATCGGCGGTGAGTCGTCGAAGCTGCTCCTCTTCGAGCCCGACCCCGAGAGCGGCGAGCTCGCCATCGTCGACTACTCGACCAACGGCGACTGCGCCGCCGGCACCGGCTCCTTTCTCGACCAGCAAGCCGGCAGGCTGCGCTACGCCATCGAGGAGGTCGGCACGATCGCCGGTGCCACGACGCGCAGCGCCAAGATCGCCGGGCGCTGCTCGGTCTTCGCCAAGAGCGACATGATTCACGCGCAGCAGAAGGGTTACCGACCGCCCGAGGTGCTGCGCGGGCTGTGCGAGACCGTCGCCCGCAACTTCAATGCCGCCGTCGTCAAGGGCAAGAAGCCGCGGCCGCCGGTGGTGTTCGTCGGCGGTGTGGCCGCCAACACCATGGTGGTGCGTGGCCTGCGCGACGTCTTCGAGCTCGACTCCGAGGAGCTCGCGGTGCCCGGGCACCACGCGGCGCACGCGGCGATCGGCTGCGCGCTGCTCGAGGCGCGGGCCGGCGCCCACACCCGCCAGACGCTGGCCGAGCTCGAGCGCCGGGCCCCGGCGGCGCGTGGCGTACCGCACGCCCGCCAGCTCTCCATGGACAAGGTGGTCAGCCTGCGCGATCGCGTCGAGCCCTACGTGCTGCCGTCGAACGGACGGCCGGTCGAGGTGACGCTCGGTATCGACATCGGCTCGGTGAGCACGAACCTGGTGCTGCTCGACCGCGACGGCCGCGTCGTGCGGGAGATCTACACCCGCACCCAGGCGCGGCCCGTCGAGGTGGTGACGGCGGCGCTCGCCGAGCTACGCGCCGACGTCGGCGCGCGCATCCTCGTGCGGGCGGTCGGCACCACCGGCTCCGGGCGCGAGCTGATCGGCGAGCTGGTGGGCGCCGACACCATCAACGACGAGATCACCGCCCACAAGACCGGCGCCACCTTCATCGCCCGCACGATGCTGGACGGCGAGGTCAACACGATCTTCGAGATCGGCGGTCAGGACTCCAAGTACATCTCGATCGAGGACGGCGTCGTCGTCGACTTCGCGATGAACGAGGCCTGCGCGGCCGGCACCGGCTCCTTCCTCGAGGAGCGGGCCGACGAGCTCGGCGTCTGCATCAAGGACGACTTCGCCGCCCGCGCCCTGGCCTCGCACACCCCGGTCAGGCTCGGCGAGCGCTGCACCGTCTTCATGGAGCGCGACGTCAACGCCTACCAGCAGCGCGGCGCGGCGACCGACGATCTGCTGGCCGGCCTGGCTCTGTCGGTGGCCACCAACTACGTCAACCGCGTGGTGCGCGACCGGCGCATCTCCGGCACCATCTTCTTCCAGGGCGGCACTGCCTATAACGACGCGGTCGCCGCCGCCTTCGCCCAGCTGCTCGACCGCGAGATCATCGTGCCGCCCTACAACGGTGTCATGGGAGCCATCGGTGCCGCGCTCCTCGCCTGGGAGAAGGCCGACTCGCTGACCGACGGTGGCGGCACCCGCTTCCGCGGCTGGGACCTCGGCCAGGTCGACTACACGATCCGCGAATTCACCTGCAAGGGCTGCGAGAACCGCTGCGACATGCAGGAGTTCCGGGTCGAGGGCGAGAAGACCTTCTGGGGCGACCAGTGTGGCGACCGCTACCGGAAACGGGCGCGCGTCGAGCACCAGCCGGTGATCGAAGACCTGGTGAAGCTCCGCAAGGAGTGGCTCCTCGACGGGTACGAGGCCGGACGCGGGCCGCGGGGCAAGATCGCCTTTCCGCGCGCCATGTATTTCCACGACCGCTTCCCGTTCTGGAACGCGTTCTTCACGGAGCTCGGATTCGGACTCGAGCTGACCCCCGAGTCGAACCGCCGCATCGCGCAGATCGGCGAGGAGACCTCGGTCGCCGAGCCCTGCTTCCCGATCCAGCTGGCGCACGGCCACGTCGACCGCGCCCTCAAGATCGAGGATGCCGACCTCGTCTTCATCCCGAACCTCGTCAACACGGAGTCGACGCACGAGCGCATCCAGAGCTTCGTCTGCCCGTGGGGCACGACCCTGCCCTTCGTGGTGCGGGCGGCGGCGAGCTTCGAGGGCGAGGCGCACCGCATCGTGAGCCCGCTCATCCGCTTCCGCGGCGGCAGGGAGGCGCTGGTCGGACCGCTCCACCAGGCGCTCCGGCGCTTCGGCGTGCGCAAGGGTCAGATCGAGACGGCGGTCGCCGCCGGCGAGACGGCGCTCGAGCGCTTCCGGGCGCGGCTGCGCGCTGCCGGACGCGAGGCCCTGAGCCAGCTGGCGATGACCGGGGAGCCGGCGATCCTCCTCGTCGGGCGCCCCTACAACCTCTTCGATCCGGTGGTCAACCTCGACGTCCCGCGCAAGCTGCGCGAGCTCTACGGCGTCAACGTGGTGCCGCTCGAGTTCCTGGGGGCCGATGACGCGGCGATCGAGGAGGTCAACGCCAACATGTACTGGAACTACGGGCGGCGGATCCTCGCCGCCTGTCGGGCCGCCGTCGACCACCGCGACCTGCACATGATCTACATCACCAACTTCAAGTGTGGGCCCGACTCCTACATCAAGCACTTCGTGCGCGACGCCTTCGGCCACGCGTTCCTGACGCTCCAGTTCGACGGCCACGCCAATGACGCCGGCATGCTGACCCGCGTCGAGGCCTATCTCGACAGTCAGGGATTCCTGCGTCGCTGGCGGCGCGGCGGCGGGCCGGCGGTGGCGGCACCGGCGGCGAGCCCGCTGGTGCCGCCGCTGCCGGTCGCGGCGGCGGCCGGCGCGCCGGTGCGCATGCCGGTGGCGGCCGGCGCGCCCCGCGAGACGCCGGCGGCGGCACCCAGGTCCCCGTCCCCCCGACCCACCTCTCCGGCCGCGACGCCACCGGGCGACGGCGATCTGGCGCGCAGCCTGGAGGACGACCGATGACCAGGCCGGAGGTGCCGGGCACGACGGAATCGAGCAGGCCGACGCACACGGCGGCCGGCAACGGGACGGCGCACGGCGCGGCGATCGGCGGCGCGGCGGCGGACGGCGCGGCCATGGACGGCGCGGCGACGGATGGCGCGGCCATGCACGGCGCGGCGGCGGACGGCGCGGCCATGGACGGCGCAGCGGCGGACGGCGCGGCCATGGACGGCGCGACGGCGGACGGCGCGGCCATGGACGGCGCGACGGCGGCGGGCAACGGGACGGCGCGCAGGACGAGCGGCGCCCCGGAGACAGCGACGGCGGGCGGCGCCGCGCCGCTCACCAACGACCGGCTGCAGAGCGGCCCGCCGATCACCGAGCGCGTGCTCTACGTGCCGCGCATGAGCTTCAGTGCCGCGCGCTGCTTCGCGGCGGCACTGCGCTCGCGTGGACTCGACGCGCGCCCCTTCCCGCCCTCCGATGGCCAGACCCTCGAGCTCGGCGGCCGCTACACCTCGGGCGAGGAGTGCTTCCCCGAGCGCGTGACGCTCGGTGATGCGCTCAAGATCGTCCTCGCGCCGGGCGCGCGCCCCGAAAAGGTGGCCTTCTTCATGCCGCTGGCGCCCGGCCCGTGCCGCTTCGGTCAGTACGCGCCGTTCCTCAGGCGGGTCCTCGACTCGGTCGGGGCCACGGACGCCATGGTGGTCTCCCCGACCAGCTCCCAGGGCTACGACGGCCTCGGGGTCGACGCCCGCGGCCTGCAACGCACGGCCTGGCGCGCCCTCGTCGTCGCCGACATCCTCAGGAAGGCGCTCCTGCGCGTCCGCCCCTACGAGCGCGAGCCCGGCGCCGCCGACGCCGTGCACGAGCGCGCGGTCGGTGAGGCCTGCCAGCTCCTCGAGCACCGCGACGACGACACCCGCCGCCATCTCGCCCGACTGCGCAGCCTGATGGAGAGCACCGCCGCGCGCTTCGAGTCGATCCCGCGGCGTGACGAGGAGCGGCTGCTGATCGGCATCGTCGGCGAGATCTTCTGTCGGCTCAACACCTTCAGTAACGAGGAGCTGATCCGCAAGCTCGAGACACAGGGTGGCGAGGCCTGGATCTCCGACATCATCGAGTGGGTCTACTACACCAACCTCGAGCACCGGAAGAAGTGGCTGCCCTACGAGGGTCAGCGGTGGTCACGGGCGATGCTCGCCGCCTACCTGAAGGACTTCATCCAGCACCGCGACGAGCACACGCTCATCGAGCCGTTCCATGCGCTGTTCGCCGGTCGCGAGGAGCCGGACCAGGTGGCGCGCGTCACCGACGACGCCGAGCCCTATCTGCCGGCCGAGGGTGTCTACGGCGAGATGGTGCTGAACGTCGGCAAGTCGGTCTACCTGTGGTCGAAGGGCTGCGACGGCATCATCGACATCAGCCCCTTCACCTGCATGAACGGCATCGTCTCCGAGGCCGTCTATCCGAAGTTGAGCCGCGACCACGACGGCATCCCGATCCGGATCTTCTACTTCGACGGCACGCAGTCGCACCTGGAGCGCGACCTGGGGATCTTCCTCGAGCTCGCCCGATCGTATCGCCGGCGCAAGCGGCACGCGATCGGCGGAGCCCACGCCTGAACCGATGGATCGTCCGACATGAAGCGCACACCGCTCCTCGAATCTTGCCTGGTCATCGCCCAGGGCTCCTGGAACTGGCTGGTCCGGCGCCCGGTCGTCGTCTCCTTCGAGGTGACCGACTCCTGCACCTGCTGGTGCCGGCACTGCGACCACGGTGGCCCTGCGGACGATCCGTCGCTCACCCCGGCCGGGATCCGGCGCTGGATTCGCGAGCTGCACCCCGCGGTCATCCAGATCTCGGGCGGCGAGCCGCTGATGCGCGACGACATCGTGGAGTGCGTGGCGGCCGCGCAGCGCGGCGGCGGCCTCCCGTACACGGTGTTCGTTTCCAACTGGTCGGAGATGACGCCCGATACGTACGTGGCGCTCAAGGGCGCCGGGGTCGACCAGTTCTCGGTGTCGCTCGACTTCCCCGACGAGCGCCACGACGCCTTCCGCGGCCACCCGGGTCTCTATGACCGGCTCGCCGAGCTGATGCCCGGGCTCGCGGCGCTCGGACACGACGACATCGTCCTCAACACGGCGATCACCAGCGAGAACGTGGCCCACATCGAGGAGATCGTCGACCAGGCGGAGGCGTGGGGCGTCAACGTCTCCTTCAGCGCCTACTCGGCACGCCGCACGGGCGACCGCTCGCTGATGATCCAGGGCGCGGAGCAGCTCGGGCTGCTCCGCCAGCAGCTCGAGCGCGTCCGGGCACGCAAGGCGGCCGACCCGCGGAACCGGATCGTCACCTCCTCGACGACGATCGAGGACACGATCCGCTACTTCGAGCGCGGCGGCACGCCGGACTGCTCGGCCGGCCTGCGCTTCCTCGTGGTCACCGCCGACGGCGAGCTCCAGCCCTGCTCGATGCACTTCTGTCGCTTCACCGATCAGCGTCGCATGGTCGAGGAGTTCACGGCGACGAACCGCTGCGACGAGTGCTACGTGTCGATCCGCTCCTACCTCGACAAGAGCTTCTGGCAGCTCCTCAGCGAGAACGTGCGTGACCACTTCTCGCTCGGGCGCGCGTCGATGGAGCCGGCGGGCACGGGCAGGGTGACTGGCACCGCCGCCGGCCAAGCGTCGGGGGCCACCGCGGGCGCCGGATCGGGCGCACGGCACACCGCCTGACCGGTCACCCGCCCCGGTCTCTCCACCTCCTCGCCAGCCGGGTGGCTCCGGCCAGCTTCCTCTTCATTCCCGGTCACCAGACCGTGCGGGCGCTGCTCGCCCTGCTCGGCGTGCTGCTCGTCGCCTACCTGTGCATCCCCACACGGTACGTCGCGGTCAAGGAGTCGGTGTGCGCGCGGCAGTGATCGGCCACCGGGGCGTGGGTCGCGGCTGCGCCATTTCCCCCATCGCGGCGCCATGTCGGAGCGTCGGGGCGGCGAGCCGGCGGGGGCTCAGGAGGCGCGACCCGGTGGCCGATAGGGAGGGCGATGTCCGGTCGCCCTGCCGTCACGGCGACCGCCGGGTCCCCAGTCGCGGAGAGCATCGTGCGCCTCGTCGCCTGTCCCGCCTGCCATGCCCAGTACGACGTCACGACGTACGAGACGTCCGGGACGTCGAGCGTGCGCTGCCACTGCGGCGAGTCCGTAC
>JASFRE010000289.1:0-6176 GCA_050115055.1 Candidatus Eiseniibacteriota bacterium
TCGGTCGACGTCTGGGGCGGGGTCTACCGCGAGATCCAGGTGCGACTCGAGCGCGACCGCCTGGCCTCGAGCCATCTCACGGCCGACGACGTCCGCGCGGCCCTGGTGCGCGAGAACGTGACGCTGCCCGGCGGCGACATGCGCGAGGGCACACGCGACATGTACGTGCGCACGCACGGCGAGTACCAGTCGATCGAGGAGATCGCAGACACGATCATCACGCTCGAGGACGGCAAACCGATCCGGGTCCGCGACGTGGCCGAGGTCGTCGACGGCTACGAGGACATCCACCGCCTCGTGCAGATCGATGGTCAACCGATGGTACGCCTCGGCGTGCGCAAGCAGTCGGGCGCCAATACCGTCGCCGTGGCGCGCGAGGCGCGGCGCGTCATGGAGCAGATCAACCGCGAGCGTGACGACCTCGAGCTCCTCATGGTGATCGACCAGAGCGAGTTCATCCGGAGCTCGATCGAGAACGTGCAGCAGGCCGCTCTCTGGGGCGGCCTGCTGGCGGTCTTCATCCTCTACCTGTTCCTGCGCAACGGCTCGACGACCTTCATCATCGCCCTGTCCATCCCCATCTCGCTGATCGCCACCTTCGGACTCCTGTTCTTCAACCATCTGACGCTGAACCAGATGAGCTTCGGCGGCCTGGCGCTCGGCATCGGCCTCATCGTCGACAACGCCATCGTCGTGCTCGACAACATCGTGCGGATGCGCGAGAACGGGCGCCCGCTCGTGGTGGCCGCCCTGACCGGCACGCGGCAGGTCGGCGGCGCGATCGTCGCCTCGACGCTGACGACCTCGGTGATCTTCCTGCCGGTCGTCTTCATGCGCACGATCTCCGGCATGCTGTTCCGGGAGCTGGCGCTGGTCGTCGTGTTCGCGCTCCTGTGCTCGCTGCTCGTGGCGCTCACCCTGGTGCCGATGCTGGCCAGCCGTTTCCTGACCGTCCGGAGCGGCGGCGATGGCGAGCGCTTCCGTCTTCTGGCCCGAGTCGGAGCCGGCCTCCGGCGGCTCGAGGACGGCTATTCCGGCTGGCTGGCAGGCGTCCTGCACCATCGTCTGGTCGTGATCGGTGCAGCGGTCGTGCTGCTCCTCGGGGCGCTCCTTCTCTGGCCGCTCCTGCCGGTCGAGCTCGCGCCGCAGACCGACGCCGACGAGATCGATGTCGATCTGGAGATGGCCCAGGGGACCAACATCGCGGTGGTCAACGAGTACCTGCACGAGCTCGAGCGGCTGGTCCGGGAGGCGGCGCCAATGGACCAGGTGCGCCACATGACGATCGAAATCCGTCCGGGTGACGCCGAGGTGGAGCTGTCGCTGCTCGGCTCGAACGAGCGCACGGCCGACAGCTTCGACATCGCCGACGGCATCCGCCGTCGGGTGGCCGGGCGGATCCCCGGCGCCGAGATCCGCGTCCAGGCGCAGTCCGGCCTGTGGATGCTGCGGCGCCTCTTCGGGTCCGGCGGCGACGGCGCCATCGAGCTCGAGCTCCGCGGCTATGACCTGGCGCTCGCCGATGAGGTCGCCCAGGACCTGCGACAGGTCATGTCGCGGATCCCCGGCATCGAGGACGTGCGCGTCAGCCGCCGCGAGGGACGTCCCGAGCAGAACCTGATCGTCGATCGCGACAAGATCGCCGACCTGGGGCTATCGGTGAGCGAGATCGCGCAGGTCATCCAGACCAACATCGGTGGCAGCCGCGCCGGCGTCTTCCGGGAGGGCGGCGAGGAGTTCCCGATCGTCGTCCGCCTCAGACCCATGGACCGGCTGACCACGCTCGACCTGTCGAACGTCTCGGTCCGCACCGGTTCGGGCCAGGTGCTGCCGGTGTCGGCCGTGATGCACAGCGAGCGCCGGCGAAGCCCCACCACCATCGAGCGGGTCGACGGACAGCGCGTCACCTACGTCACTGCCAATCTCGAGAGTGGCGCGGCACTGGGCGACGTCATCGACGCGCTGCGGGTCCGCCTCGAGGACGACACGCTGCCCGAGGGATTCTCGCTGCTCTACGGCGGCGAATACGAGGAGCAGCAGCGCGCCCAGCGCAACTTCTCGCTCTCCATCCTGATGGCCGTGGCGCTGATCTACATGGTCATGGCGGCGCAGTTCGAGCGCTTCCTCGATCCGCTCATCGTCATGGCCTCGGTGCCGCTGGCCATCATCGGTGTCGTGCCCACCCTGCTGTTGACGGGCACATCACTCAACGTGCAGAGCCTCATGGGCATCGTCATGCTGGTCGGGATCGTGGTCAACAACGCGATCGTGCTCGTCGACTACATCAACCTGATGCGGCGCGAGCAGGGGCTGGACGTGACGCGCGCGGTGATCGAGTCGGGCCGGCTGCGGCTGCGTCCGATCCTCATGACCACCTGCACGACGGTGCTCGGCATGCTGCCGCTGGCCATCGGCGCCGGGGCCGGCGGCGAGATCCAGGCGGCGCTGGCACGGGCGGTGATCGGCGGCCTGACCGTCTCCACCCTGATCACGCTCGTGGTGATTCCGGCCGCCTACAGCGGGGTCTACGAGCTGCGCGGGCGGCGGGCGGCGCAGCGCGACCCGGGCGGCCGCTCCCTGTCCGGCTGATCGCGGGTACCGTCACCGGCAGCGGCGTTCGACCAGCGCCTCCAGGGCAGCGCGCTGTCCCGTCTCGACGGCGTGCCAGCGCAGGTAGTAGCGGTCGATCATCGCGAAGAGACGGCGCGCCGTCTCGCAGTCCGCACGGTCCAGCCGACTGTGCACGCTGGCCAGCTGATCCGCGATGGGGAGGAATCGCACCCCGGGACGATGACGCAGCGCCGCCATCAGCGCGGGGTCCCAGTAGAGGATCTTGAGCGTCAGCAGGCCGTCCCCCACCGAGACCAGATCGACATCGCGCCAGCGCGCCGGCGGCCGCTGCAGGACGACGAAGTGTACCCGGCGCTCGTCGAGCAACCATCCGGGCGGCCCCTTCTCGTGCCCGGGAATGCCACGCGCCCCGATGGGCTGCCTGGCGATCGTGCGATCGGTGAGCCCGTTGATCTCCAGGATGTCGGGCAAGCGACTGTAGTAGGCCAGCATGCACAGGCCGCCCTCGATCAGGAAGGAGGCGTCGAGGTCGCGAAACGCCGCACCGAGCGCCTCGCCCTGGGCGCGACGTCGCGCCAGGTTCTCCGACGGGTAGACGGCGCGCTCGTCGGTGATCTTCGCGATGCGGCCGCCCTCCCCGTGGCGCTCGTACAGCGGGTATGGCAGGGCGGCGCTGACGAGCAGGAACAGGCCGACCGCGACACGCCAGCGCACCGAGCAGCTCCGGATCAGCGCGCGTTCCAGGGCGAGCATGAACAAGGGCAGCACCGGCACCAGTCGCCGGGCGAACATGAAGTCGCCGCCACTCCGCGCGACGTAGAGCGTGAACACGAGCCCGCTCACCACGAGGACCGCGCCCACCCCTCCACCGGCGCGCCGGTCGACACCGCGGCCCTCCGGGACCGGACACCGCGCGCGACGCAGCGCCCTCCAGGCCTGGAGCAGGGCCACGATCAGACCGGCAAGGGCGATCCAGAGGAGGACGTGGTCCCGGATCAGCAGCAATCCGACGTAGACCAGACCCTGATCCCACCAGGCCGTGCCGGCGCTCTTGGCATCGTAGGTGTTCGGCAGCCAGTCACCGTAGTACACGAGCCGGAAGGCGATCTGCCCCGCCACGGCGAGGACGATCGGACCGAGCGCACGCGCGGCCGCACCGGTGACGCGGTGCCGGTTGGGCCGCCGGACGAGGAGATGGCCGGCGGCAAGCGTGGCGGCGACGAGGACGCCGTCGACCCGCGTCAGCGCGACCAGTGCCCCGGTGATGCCGGCGGCCAGCTCGCGCCGGGGCGACGGTCGCGCGTTCTCGAACAGCAGCAGGACCATGACGCCGATCAGCGCCGTGACCGTCATGGTCTCGAGACCGCCGGTCGACCAGACGAGGACATCGTGGACGACCGGCAGCAGGCAGGCGGTGAGTGGCAGGGCGATGCGCGGCCGGCTCCAGACCGTTCCGAGGCGCCAGGCAACCGCCACGACGATCGCCAGGCTGACCCACCCCGCGACCTCCGCGACCCCGACGAGATCGAGACCGAGCGCCGCGGCGATCGACAGCCCGAGCGTCCACAGGAGATTCGAGAAGCCCTCGACGCGCTCGCCCGGGTTCCACACCAGGCCGTGGCCTGTCGCCAGGTGCTCGGCGTAGCGGAAGGAGATGAACGCGTCGTCGCAGACCCAGCGCAGCTGCCAGGCACGGATGAGGCCGGTGACCAGGAGAGCGGCCGTCACGCCATGGGCGATCCAGCGGCCGGCGCCTCGGCCGGCTCCCCGGCCGACGTCCCGTCCAGCCGTCAGTTCGAGTGCATCCCGGTCCATCGATTCCGATCCCGCCGGTCGCTTCTACCTGACCTCGCGTCCCTCCGGCGCCTCCGGCCCCTCCGGCGCCTCCAGCACCGAGCGGTAGATCGAGCGGGTCGGCCGGGCGAAGATCCGCCGGAGCATGGGCTCGAACCACTCGAGCGGCAACGTCTCGGCCGCCGGATCGAACGCGGGGCCGTCGTAGCGCGCGCAGAACTCCTCGGTGCGCGCGTAGTGCGGGTGATCGCGGTGGGCGTCGCGCAGGTTCCGGTCCATGCCGAGGTGATGGAAGAAGTAGTAGCCCTGGAAGATGCCGTGATGGGCGACCATCCAGTGATTGGCGTCGGACACGAACGGCCTGAGGATCGCGGCAGCGATGTCCGGGTGGTTGTAGGTTCCCAGCGTGTCGCCGATGTCGTGCAGGAGCGCGCAGACCACGTACTCCTCGTCGCGGCCGTCGCGGTGGGCCAGCGTCGCGGTCTGCAGCGAGTGCGTCAACCGGTCGACCGGGAATCCCCCGAAGTCGCCGTCGAGCAGTCGCAGGTGGGCGAGAATCCGGTCGGGGAGCGCCTGCGCAAAGCGAGCGAACCGGGGAGCGATGATCGTCCAGTCCGCCTTCGTGCTCCGGGCCATGCTGGTGAAGGTGGCGCGATCGGCGACGTGTTCGGGAGTGCTCATGATCTGCGGTCTCCGGGGGGCGGACAGCATCGCTACAGCGCGTCCAGATCGATGGCGCCGACGCTCTCCAGGACCTGACCGGGCCGGTAGGGGTACCGGTCCAGGTCCGCGCGTCGCGTGACACCGCTCAGGACCAAGATCGTGCGCATGCCGGCCTGCGTCCCGGCCATGATGTCCGTGCTCATGTTGTCGCCGATGATCACGCTGGCCTCCGAGTGGGCGTCGAGGCTGTTGAGCGCGGCGCGCATGATCCACGGACTCGGCTTGCCGACGTAGAACGGCTTCTTGCCCGTGATGCGCTCGATCGGCGCGCAGAGCGCCCCGCAGGCCGGCTCGCAACCGGGCCCCGCCACGTCGGGGTTGGTGGCGATGAAGCGGGCGCCCCGCGCCACGAACCGCGCCGCCCGGTGGATCATCTCCCAGCCGTAGGCCCGGGTCTCGCCGACGACGACGACGTCAGGATCGATGTCGGTCACCGTGAACCCGATGCTGTAGAGCGCGTGGGTGAGCGCCCCCTCGCCGATCACGTACGCCTTGCGTCCGGCCTGCCGCTCGAGAAACGCAGCGGTCGCCATGGCCGAGGTGTAGAAACGGTCGGCAGGCACCCGGATGCCGGCAGCGGCGAAACGATTCTCGAGATCGGCCGGCGTCTGGGAGGGGTAATTGGTGAGGAGCAGGAAACGCCGCTGCTGCTCGAGGAGGCCGTGGATGAAAGCGGCCGCCCCGTCGATCGGCGCGTTGCCGTGCATGAGGACACCGTCGATGTCGCAGAGAATGGCCTGCATCAAACCTCCAGGGTCTCTCGATCCCGCGCGCACGTCAGCCGGCGGACGCCACGGCCCGCTCGACCCGCGGCCGTCGCCGTCATCGGAGGACCAGGACCTTGCCGGTCTCCACGCCCCACGCCACCTCGAGGCGAGCCACGTAGACACCCGACGGCACGAGATCACCTCCCGCATCCCGTCCGTTCCAGGCGATGGTGTGCCTCCCCGCCGCCAGCGCGCCGTCATGCAGCTGGCGGACCAGGTGTCCCGTGACGTCGAACAGACCGAGCCGGACCGGCGAGTCCGCGGCGAGGTCGAACGAGAGCCGCGCCGCGGGAAGGCCGGGACCCAGCCCCAGGATCTCGA
>JASFRE010000290.1:0-6147 GCA_050115055.1 Candidatus Eiseniibacteriota bacterium
GCCTCACCGGGCGCCGCCATCCCCGTCGCCCGCCGCCCCGTCCAGCGCCTCCGCGGCCTCCAGGCGCCGCTCGAGCAGGCGCGCGTTCTCGTAGTCGGGATCGATGGCGAAGACCCGGTCGAGCAGTCCGCGCGCCGCCGCAAAGCGACCCAGGGTCGCCTCGAGAATCGCGCGGCGGGTGATCATCTCGAGCGTCAACCGCGCCAGCTGGCGCGGCATCGGTGCCGCCGACGCCGCGGCCCGCGCGAGGCCACGCACCTCGGGCATCCGGAAGGCGGGCAGCGAGTCCGGTGCCGTGCGGTAGAGGCGCATGGCGAGGCCGACCGGTACCGCCGTGTAGTCCGCGGCGAGAGCCGGCTCACCCGCGCGTGCGTCGGGCGTCATGTAGAGGGGGCGGCCGCTCTGCTCCGCCGACGAGAGCAGGCAGTGGATCGACTCGATGAACAGCGACTGCAGCCGCGCGGCGTCGTGCGGCTCGCCGCGCTCGAACGGGGCGAGCGCCGCGTCGAAGCGGGCGATCAGCTCGGCGCACGGTGCGACCAGCTGCGGATCCCGGCGCCGGAGCTGCGCGTGGTACCAGGAGCGGCGCATGAGCTCCTTCTCGACCAGCGTCACGTCGGGTCGCCGGCCGCGCACCAGCTGATCGTAGACCGCTGCCGAGTAGAACGTGTCCCACTGGCGGGTCAGGAGCACGGCTCGCGGCTCGAGATCGCCGAGCAGGGCGTCGGTGTAGTCGCGTACGAGATGATCGTGGCGCTGGCTGGCCGTGTCGCGATGGGCCCAGGCGGTGGCCAGCGGCAGGATGGCGACGAGCGCGGCGGTCGCCGCCAGGCGCAACGGACCGGCGACCGTCATCGTCGAGGCCCAGGTAGTCGTCGTCGCACCGGTGGTCGTCGTCGCACCGGTGGTCGTCGTCGCCGGCGCCGCCCGTCCCCGGCGCCGCTCGAGCAGGCGCTCGCCGGCGGCGGCCAGCAGCACGGCGATCCAGGCGCCGCTCACCGCGATCGCCGGCAGGTAGTAGCTGGCGATGTCGTGGATGTCGTAGTTGGTCGCATACAGCAGGTTGAGGAGCACGACGAGACCGGTCAGCCGTGCCTGCGCCGGCTGCCGCCGCGCGAGGATGAGCAGCCCGCCGACCATGCACGGCAGCGCGAGCCACGTCATCTCGCCGGCGATCTGCCGGCCGAATGCGGCGAGCTGCGTCGTCGTCGTCTGCCACGAGCTCAGGAACCAGACGTGATAGACCTTGCCGGTCACGTGGCGCAGGAACGGTCCCAGGCGCTCCGGATCGCCCCAGTCGAGTGCCGGCTCGAGTGCGCTGCGGATCGGCAGGTAGAGATAGACGCCGAGCCCGAGCAGCGCCGCGACCGCCATGGCGGCGAGCACGCGCGCGTGCGCGCGGCCGCCCCTGCTGGCCAGGAGGAGGGCGGCAGCGGTGGCGAGCAGCACCCCACCGACGACGCGCTCGACCGGCAGCGCCAGGACGGCGATGCCGGCCAGAAGTGCCAGGCCGCTCGCAGCCCGTCCGCGGAGACCCCAGCGCTCGAGAAGGGGCACCGCGAAGGCCGGCACCAGCGGAGCCGCCGATCCGTGGTTCGAGACCGCGAGGCCGGCGACGAAGGCGAAGAGGATCGCCAGGCGGTCACCGTCGCGGCCGCCATCGTCGCCACCATCGCGGCCGCCATCGTGGGCGCCGCCGGACCCCGCCCGGAGCCCGAGCAGCCAGAGCAGCGCCACGAACAGGAGGCCGAGGCCGTAGACCTCGACCACCACCGCCTGCCGCCAGACGGTCGCCGCCACGGCCAGGCTCAGGCAACCGCCGACGACTCCGACCTCGGTCGCCGCGCGCCCGAAGCCGGCCGCCCGTAGCTGGCGCCGGAAGACGATCGACAGCAGGCCGAGCGCCGCCGCCACGCAGACGGCGGACAGCGCCGCCATGCGGACGATCGGCACCACCGGTAGCGGCAGCGCCGTCACCAGGCGTCCGAGCAGGGTGTAGAGCGGGTAGCCGGTCGGGTGGGCGATGCCGAGCGTCGCGGCGACCGCCGCCAGCTCGCCGGCATCGATGAAGGTGACGTCCGGCGCCAGCGTCCAGCCGTACAGCGCCAGCGGCAGGAGGACGACGATGGCGCTGGTGAGCCGCATCAGTCCGGTCGCTGGGCGCTCGATCCATCGAGGGCCGGTGCAACGAGCGAGTCGGTGTCTGCCGCCGCCGTCTCGCCGCTGGCCGTCCCGTGAGCTCCCGCGTCGCCGAGCGTCAGCAGCATCTGCTCGACCGCCTCGTCGGTCAGGTGATCGGCCATCTCCTCCGGCGGCACCGTGTAGGGCGACGCCACGTAGCTCTCGGCACGATCGTGCGCGTCCCGGAAGTCGCGAAGCGCCAGCACCTGCTCGTAGTCGGCGACGGCGGCCGCGCGCTCGCCGAGTAGGTCGTGAACGCGGCCGCGCTCGAGGAGCGCGATCGCCAGGAGCCAGTTGGTGTCGCCGCCACCCGCCAGGTCGACGGCACGGTCGAGCTCCGGCAGTGCCCGCGCGTACTGCCCGGCCACCTTGTAGGTGCTGCCGAGGAAGTAGCGCGCCAGGCCGCGCGAACGCGCCCCGAAGGCCGGCGAATCGGCGCCGCGCCGGGCGAGCGTCTCGAGCATGCGCAGCGCGTTCAGATGATCGTCCTGCGTGCGGTAGGCGAACGCCAGCATCCCGTAGTAGTCCAGGTTGTCGGGATAGTAGGCGTTCAGCTCCTTCAGGATGGCGAGCGCCTCATCGTAGCGCTGCTCCTCGTCGAGGTAGACGATCGCCAGGAAGATGCGTGCCTCGACCTGCGTGAACAGCCCGTTCGACGCTGCCCGTTCGAGCTCCTCGATGCCGCGCTCGCGGTTCCCGGCGAGCCCCAGGAACACCTTGCCGATGACACGCGCGAACCATGGCAGCTGCGCGGCATAGTAGTCGTAGAGGCCCAGTCCGAAGTAGGCATCGTCGTACTCCGGATGGTACTTGCGGAGACGTTGCAGGTACTTGCGGGCGGTGAGGCTGGCCTGCACGGCCTCGAGGTGGTTGCCGCCGAGGCCGGCCAGGATCGCCCGGCGGCCGTAGGCGCCGGCCAGGAAGAACAGGGCAAGCGGGTCGCGCTTGTCCCGCTCGAGCCGTTCCTCGCCGAGACGGATGGTCTCGCGTGCCGCCTCATCGAATTCCGCCAGGCACCGGTCCAGATCGGGCCGGTTGATCACCTGCCACCAGCAGGCCTCGGCCAGCAAGAAGTGGCCGACCGGATCGCCCGGACTCCGGTCGCGGAGGGCGCGTGCCTGCCGCTCCGCCTCTGCGAACTCGAAGTTGTAGTAGTGCGCCATGATCTCGACGACGCGCGCATGCGTCGCGGGGTCGAGCGGGCTGCGCGCGGCACCGAAGTCGATGGCCAGCGCCGGTCCGGCGAGCGCGCCGACGCCGATGCCGATGCCGACGCAGAGGGCCAGGGCGAGACGGAGGGCGAGCGTGTGCCAGGGCCGGGAACCGGCACCGGACGCGTGATGGTCTGCGGCCCGGCGGCGAGCCGGGAGACGTGCGGATCGCGGTCGATTCCGGGGTCTGGCCACAGGGGATTCCTGCGCGGCGCGCGGCAGAGCGGACTCCTCGCCGCTGCCGGCGACGGTCGAACGCTCGACAAGAAGGCGGCCGCCGGCTCGTGCGGGCCGGCGGCACGGTGTGGCTCGTGAGCGTCGGATTCTAGCCCATGCCGCCCGTCACCGCCAGCGCGGCGGCGCCGTGGACCGGGGGCGCGCCGCTGGCAGATCACCGCCAGGCGGGTAGCGATTCGCGTTCCCGCCCGGCAGCGCTCACGGCGATGCTAGCGCCGTTGACCGCAGCCGATCCCGAGCGCGCCCGGCACGTCGCACTCGGGGTGCAGCAACTGGGAGTCGGAGCGCAGCCGCAGGTCGGGATCGCCGGGGTCGCAGAAGCCGGGATCGGCGCCGGGGTCCAGGATCGTCGGGCGATCCGGGAAGACCGCCGGTCCGGTGCCGGTGAACAGCTCGAGCGTCGCCTCGTGGTTCTGGAAGCCGTCGCACGAGCTGTCGAAGCGCGACGTGTTGTGCAGGTGGATGGTGCCGTTCTCGGAGAAGTTCCGCACGAAGAGATTCGAGCGGGACGTGACCTGGGAGCTGTTTGGATTGGCGGCGTCGGCCATGACAGCGCCGCCGGCGGCGAAGGCGCTGTTGTCGTAGAACGTGCAGAATTCGATGCGGGGCCGCGACACCAAGAGGTAAATGGCCCCCCCGAGACCGCCCTCGGTGCCCTCGGCGATCGCCTGGTTGCCGACGAAGACGCTGCGCTCGATCACCGGACGCGAATCGTCGAACATGGCGATCGACCCGCCGCGGCGCGCCCGGTTGTTGATGAACCGGCAGTCCGCGATGCGCATCGCCGAGCCGTTCATCATCGAGATCGCGCCGCCACGCCCCTCGCTCACGACGTTGTCCTCGAACCAGCACTGCTCGACGGTCGCCGCGCACGAGAAGCAGCGGATCGCCCCGCCGTTCTCGTCGCGCCCCGGCACGTTCGCATCCCGGAACAGGAAGCCCTTGATGATCGTCTCCTCGCCCACGTTGTCGGCGATGCGGAGGTGCCGTCCGGTGCTGCCCGCTCTGAGCTCGGTCATCTCCGGCGTGCCGCCCTCGAGGATGGCGGTGGCGAGCAGCACGACCTCCTTGGCGATCTCCAGGTTGTTCACCGAGTAGACGCCGGGCGCCACGGCCACGGTGTCGCCATCGTTGGCCGACCACAGGGCGAGCTGGATCGTCGCGTAGTCGTCGGGCACGCGGCGCTGGACGCCGTCCAGGATCGAGAAGCGCCAGCTGCGCTGCGTGGAATTGCCGCCGCGGTTGGAGATCTGTACGGTCACGTCGACGCTGCCCGGACGCAGATTCTGGGGTGGCGTGTAGGAGAAGGAGCCGCTGCGCAGGTCGTCGGCGATGACCAGGTCGGCCTGACCGGCGACCTGCTCGCCGTTCACGATCAGCGAGAACGTCTGGCTCTTGATGCCCGAGCCGATGCTCAGAAACTCGCCTCGAATCTCCGGCCGTCGTGGCACCAGGGCGACGAGTGGTGTCGGAGCGATGTTCAGGATCTGCACCTTGGAGGTGTCGGGGACGTCGATGACGCCGATGTCGTTCGTCTGGCCGGCGATCACCACCACGTTGCGCTCGCTGGCGGTCCCGAAGCCGTCGAGCTGCGGCGCCGACGCGAAGACGTCGTAGGTACCCGGAGCGAGCGCGGCCGAGCTGAACAGTCCCTCGTCATCCGGGTAGGTCGTGTCGACGCGCGAGCCGGTCGCGGTGGTATAGAACTCGACGAGGATCTTGTCGGTCTGCTCCGGCGTCCCGGACAGGAAGGCGTGACCGGTGATGAGGCCGCGCACGGTCGGGTCGTCGCCGTCACCGCCGGTCGGACCGACCGGGTCCTCCTCGCCGCAGCTGGCGATCAGGAAGGCGGTTGCAGCCGCGACGGCGAGGAGCGCGAGCGTGCCGGGCAGCGACGCGCCCGGACGGCGGATCCTGATACCCTGTGACATGCCAGTGTCTCTCCCTCGGGAGGGTGTCCCCCCTGAACGCGTCGACCCAGGTCGGCCCCGCGTCTCCTGCGAGGCGACCGTGGCGATCCGGGAGCCTGGATCGGGTGGCGTTCGCCGGGTACCCTGGGGTACCTCGGGACCCACCGGGAAGCGGGTTGCGCGGGCCGATCCAGCCGAGCGGATCGTTGCCCGCGGCATCGACGCATCATGAGCACGGGGCCGGCGAGACCGGGCGACACCGAGGGGAGCCTACGCATCAGTCTAGCGCGGTCCCGCACGGTCCGGCAACCGCGCGCGCAGGCCGGGCCGGACGGATCGACCGGTGCCGCCACGTCCTCGGATATCCTGTACGGATCGCGGCGGGGGTCTGATCCGGCAAAATGCGGTCGGGGCGAGGGAAGGCATGGACGGCACGGACACCCGGAGGGCGACGACATGGACACCAGGCCGGCTGGCCAGGCGGCGGCGACGGGTGGTGACGGACGGCCGCCGCCTGCTGCTCGTCGGCGCCGCGGTCGCGGCGCTGCTCTGTCCGGGCTGCGGCGCCCGCCGCGGTCGCCAGCCGCCATCGCAGGTGGGGGGGGCGT
>JASFRE010000291.1:0-6134 GCA_050115055.1 Candidatus Eiseniibacteriota bacterium
GTGCCCGAGTCATGCGTCGAGATCGAGGTGGGGGCGGCACGGTCGGTGGGTCGTCAGTCCGGGACCGTCCCGCAACGGAGGCAGGGCATCCCGTCATCAGGCGGTCGCCACGGCCACGCCGGATCCTCGCTGCCGGTACCCGAGGATCCCGGTCCCTCCAATCCGCTTCCCCCCGGCGCGGCGGCACCGGCTCACCACCCACCGGACACGCCGTGGTACTCTCCGTGTCCCCCCGCCCCATCTTGGATCCCGGATCGCACCACTCATCGGTCCAATCGATGCCATCCCGGACGGTGTCGCGCACCGGGCCAGACGGTCGGGGATCCAGAGGAGCCGAAGATGCTCGACTGCGCCCGGATCATCCCGTGCGTCATGGTTCTGTTACCGGTCCTTGCCGGCCTGGCCGTCGCCCCGGTCGAGGCGGGTGACGACGGCACCGTGGAAGGTGCCCTGATCGCCAACGGCAAGACGATCGAGCTGCCCCACGTCTACGTCTGGAAGCAGAGCGAGGGCTTCTACGATGCCGCCGACCCGACCTGGACCCTCCTGTTCGTCGAGCGCGCGCTCGAGCCCCGCGAGCTCGGCGACTCCATCTGGGATGCCGCCTGGGTCGAGATCGGGGTGACCGAGACGGCCGAGTTCTCCGACGAACCGGAGCTCCAGGTTTACTCCCAGTCGCTCAAGCTCGCCGCGGATGCGAGCGGCAACATCTCGGGCGGCGACTATCCCGAGATCGAGCTCGAGGGCATGGACACCGACATGATCTCCGGTCGTGTCTGGCACTCCGAGCCGCAGGCGGTCTTCGACGACACGTTCCAGTACGACTTCACGTTCCGCGCCGCCCTGTCCGATCCGGATGCGCCGATCGGTGACCCCCTGCCGGACGGGGGCGGAGAGCCGGGTGAGGCCTACCGGACCTGGGTCAAGACCATCCATGCCGCCGATCTCGAGATGCTCAAATCCATCGTTCCACCGGAAATGGCGGCCCAGCTGGATGCCGTGAGCGCCGAGGAGGCGCGCACGGAGATCGAGTCCATGCAGCTGCTGACCCCGACCGAGGTCGAGATCCTCGGTGGTTCGAGCGACGGGGAGATCGCCATTCTCGAGGTCCGGGGAGGCATGGAGGGCGAGACGATCACGGCCGAGGTCACCATGACCAGGATGGGCGAGTTCTGGATCCCGACCGGCTTCAGCCTGCAGTAGACCGCAGGCGACGGGATGATCCCCAGGATTGCCGCACGCCCGCCGCTCGAGCCGATGGCCCGCGACGCGGGCGAGCGTCACCTGGCCGTACCGTGCTGTACTTCGCCGAGCTCGCAGCTACTCCAGCCCCTGGACCCCGGGCGGTGCTGGCTCGCCGGCCGGCCAGAGCTGCAGATCGCCATCCAGATTGACGCGCTGTCCGCCGAGCTCGGTCTCTCCCAGGTAGCGAATGGCCTGGCCGTGCTGCGCCAGCCAGCCGCCGTCGGCGAGGGCGAGCGCCAGGAGGAGGATGGCGCCGGCGGTGGCGGCGCTCGCCGCCCAGGGAACCGGCTGGCGATCCTCCGCCTCGCTGGCTCCGTGCCCCGGCCACCGCTCCACGATAAAGCTGCCGATCACCGCCAGACCGAGGGCGACGTCGATCAGGAGCACCGGCATCGCAGCCAGCGCCAGCCGCACGTAGCCGAAGAAGGCGATCACCGCCACCAGCTTGACGAGCGCCGGCAGGTGCAGGAGCAGGGTCACCGCGCCGCCCACGCGCCGCCTGAGCGCGATGATCCCGAGCACGATGAGCAGCAGGTGCGGAATCACCAGCCAGGCGCGCTCCGGCCCCATGAAGTCGACCGCGCGTCGCAGACCGCGCAGACCGGCCGGCCGGTCGCGGGCGCTGTAGCCCAGCCGGAGCCCCTCGGCCGAGATGGCCAGCTTGCGACCGACCAGCCGCAGCCAGTGGCCGGGGTCGGCGGCGATGAAGCCGAGGCCGATCGCGAAGCCGTCATTCAGGTAGCGCAGGTGCTCCGGGTTCGTGAGGTTCAGCTCGGCGTTACCGCCCGGTGACGGCAGCGGAGAGCGGCTGAAGCCGCCGTCGGCCTCCGGGTGGTTGGCGAGTGCGAAGTTGAGCCCGCCGTAGGCCGAGACGGGGGCGAACCGATCCAGCGGTGCGGCGATGACGCCGGCGCGTGCACGGTTGAAGCCGTCGATGACGACCGCGTTGCGCACCGCCCACGGGGTGATGGCGACCAGGGCACCGGCGAGGACGGCCGCCCCACCCGGCAAGCGCCGGCGCCATGATCCCGCGCCACCACCGCCGACCTCCACCCAGCCGACCACCCAGCCGACCACGAGCAGGACGAGCAGCTGGTCCTCGGCCCGGCAGAGCGCCGCAAGACCGAGCAGCACGCCGGCACCGGCGAGAAGCGCCAGGGGGCGCCAGCGGTGCCACCGGCCCATGGCAGGTTGGCGGTCGCCGTTGCGGGCCAGCAGGACCAGCACGATCGCCGCGAGCCCGAGTAGCGCGTTCGGACCGTCGTTGTTGAGCGTCGTCGAGCTCGCCGCGAGGCCGAAGTGGATGGCGGCAAGGGTCCCCGCCCAGAGGCCGACCACCGGCCCCGCCAGGCGCCGCGCCAGCACGAGAACCAGCACCACGAGCCCGGTGCCGAGCACCGCGAGCCAGGCGCGGAGCGCCAGGAACAGCGTCGCGCCACCGCCGCCGGTCAGCCAGTAGATGGGCGCGGCGATCCACGCCAGGAGCGGTGGGTGGAAGGGGAGACCCTGGTCGTACGGACGGCCGGCGACCAGGCTGGTGGCGAAGGCGTGATAGGCCGGCGCGTCGCCACGGTAGAAGGCGATCTCCGGCGTCGCCGCCGGCGGGTAACCGAGGATCAGGCAGAGTCGCAGCGCCAGGGCCACGGCGGCGACGAGGACGATCGAGGCGACCATCGAGGGGGCGGCTGGGCGAGACGTTGCCATGCGGCGCATCCTAGCGTGGGCTGGCGGCCGTGGCCAGACGACAGGTGTCAGCGGGGTCAAGTGGCTTGTGATCTGGCACGTGCAACGCGTCCTCTGGGTGAGCGTTGTGGCCAGATCGGCGGGTAGAACTTCGAGTGATGCTTGAGGTGCGGGGCGGGGCGACAGGTCGGCGGGACCGTCGCCGGCCACCGGAATCAGCCGGCAGCGGCCCGCTTGAGGAGGCAGGCCTGATTGGTCCTGACCGGCTGACATCGTACGGCGCGCTTCGCGACCTGGTTCAAGAAGATCCAGTCGGGCGCGATGCGCACCGGTAGCTGCAGGATGTGCGACACGACCTCGAAGCCGCTCTGGTCCAGATAGGCTCCGAGCTCGGCACGGTTCCACTCGCGGATGTGCTGGGAGTTCCCCGGGCTGAGGCTGTCCGGACCTCGCAGTCGATCCCATTCGGGGGTCGAGAGCACCGTGAGGGTCTCGTCGTTCGACATCGCCGTGATGTAGGCGAGCAGCGCGTCGGGATCGAGCAGGTGCTCGATGACATCGGAGCAGACGATCAGATCGGCCGTCACCCCGGCCGGCGGCGGACCGGGCGACTCGAGGTCCGCGACCACCCAGTCGCCGAAGTCGTACTCCCGGCGGCAGAAGTCGATGGCGGGCGGCTGGTCGATGCCAATGATCCGGGCGTCCGGCACGGCCTCGTGGAGGGTCCGCAGCTTGCGCCCGGTCCCGCAGCCGATGTCGACGATGCAGCTCGCGCGGTGCCGCCGCGCCAGCCGAGCGGCATAGGCATCGACCGGGAACTGATAGGATTCCGAGGCGCGAATGCGCTCATCGTGCCAGTACGTGTCCCCGCTGACCGCGTCGAGGGTGACGTTCCGGCGATTGGGGACGTAGCCGGCCTTGATCCCGTGGCGTTTGCTCATCGGCTGTCCCACTGCCTGGTCTCTTGCGACGGTCGCCCCGTGACCCTGGACGCGTGAGCGACCGGGGCCGGTGCTAGAAGCGCATGCGGAGCGAGAAGCGGTGGGTGTTGCCGAGCGCCTCGTTCTGACCGACGAACGCGTAGTCGGCGCGGATCCCGGCGACGCCGGCGCTGGCACCGAAGGTGGCGTCGAAGGCGTCGTCATCGCCCCGGTCCTCGTGCCAGATGCCGCCGGCGCGCAGCGCCAGGAGCCCCGAGGCATGATTCCACTCGCCGCCGAAGCGGGCGACGCGCAGCGGCACGTTGTCGGTGCTCCCCGACAGCTCGGCCGCCACCAGCACCGAGTGCGATGCCTGCGAGGCGACGGCCAGCGTCACCTCGACCGGCAGCGTGTCGGAGATCTCGTCCGACCAGGAGACGGTGGAGAGGAGGTTCTGGACGGTGAGCGCCACCGTCGTCCAGGGCAGCCGGCGGGTCGTCAGCCCGAGATCGATGGCGTAGCCGAGGGCGCTGACCTCGTCCAGGTCGGAGCCGGCCCGGAGGATCCGGAACGTACCGCCCACCGTGGTGGCCCGCCACGGCTGCCCGGCCAGCGAGATGGAGGGCGTCACCTCGGTGTACGCCTCGGGCTCGAGATCGACCCGCGTGACGCCGAGCGCCAGCCCCCAGGCGAGCACGCCGCGCTCGCGCGGCACCTCGACCAGGCGCTCGTCGCGGATCACGTTGCGGGTCGGCCGGCTGCGCCAGGCGAAGGCGAGGCTGGTGTGGCTGGCGATGCCGAGACCGAACAGGTCCGCGTAGTCGACCGCCAGCTCCGGCTCCTCGACGTCGAACAGGTTGGCCGGGTTCCAGTAGGTCGCCCACGCTCCCTGCACGGTGGCGCGCACTGCACCTCCCATGCCGAGCGCCCGCGCGCCGACGTCAATCGGCGCGAAGGCACCGCTCTCGCTGCCGGGGATCCCGGCCCGGACGCACGGGGACAGCGCGGCGATGGCGACGACCGCGATCCACGCCGCGACGGCGGCGACGCGCGTGACGGCGGCGACGCGCGTGAGAGTGGCGACGCGCGTGAGAGTGGCGACGCGCGCGACACCGGCGAGGTCCGCGACACCGGCGAGCTGCGCGACACCGGGAGCGATGACTGGGCGGCAAAGGTCTGCCCGGCTCATGGCTGGCTCACTCCCTTCATGAGGACGAGCGCCCGGTGCTCGGTACGCTCCTCACCGCTCGCTCCGCTGCGAATCATGATGCGTGCGAGGTAGGGGCCGGCATTGACTCGCTCGCCGCGCTCGTTGGCGCCGTCCCACACGATCTCGACGTGCTCGCTGCCGCCGCCGCGCAGCGAGCGGATGAGCTGCCCCGCGAGGTTGTAGATGGCGATCTCGATCGTCGGAGCCGGCTCGAGCGTCGAGATGGAGAAGGTGTCGCCGGGCGAGAAACGCTTGGGAAACTCGATCGCGAAGGCGGCGACGTAGCGCACGGTGACGCCCAGCTGCGCGGGGGCGCTCGCATTGCCGGCGAGGTCCTTGGCGACGGCGCTGATCGTGTTGTCGCCCTCGACGAGCGTGATCGTGATGCCGAAGCGCTCGCTGGCGTCGGTCGCCACCCGTGCGACCGGGATCTCGTCCTCCTCGTTCAGGAAGACGAGCACCGAGTCGGCGCCGGCCGCGCTGCCGGTCACGAGGAAGGTGTCGGAGGTCACGTTGGTATCGGTCGGCCGATCGAGCACCGGCGGCGGCGGCGCCCGACCGTCGATCAACACGGTGAAGACCTCGGTCGTCGTGCCACCCACCGCCGTCGTGGCGGTGACGGTGATCGAGCGCTCGGCGCCGTCGAGATTCGGCGCGGCCTGGACGATCGTGTAGGAGACCCGGTAGCCGAAGGCCGGCAGGGTGGTCTCGAGCGGCGTGACGTCGATACTGGACGGGTTGTAGGCGCCATTCTCGACGTCGTCGAAGTCGGCCTCGACGGTGGTGGGGAGATCGGGCTCGCGCGCCTCGCCCCTCACGACCAGCACGATCTCGTCACCCGACGTGTAGAGGCCATCCTGCGTCGGATCGTCGGGGTCGAGGGTCACCGACGTGATGAGCGGACCGGAGGCGAACTCGCGCGCCCCGATGTCCGCCCGCTCGTTGCCTCCCGGCGGCACCTCGGCTGCCGGATCGGCCGCATCGATGCAGGGCGAGTTGAAACGCAGGCTGTAGTCGAAAGGAGTGCCGCCCACGAACTGCGGGTCGACGACGATGCTGCCGGTGCCTAGCGGACA
>JASFRE010000292.1:0-6129 GCA_050115055.1 Candidatus Eiseniibacteriota bacterium
ACCACGCGATGACAGCGCCCGCCCCGACCGGGTTCGGCGCGACGCGCAGCCAACCGCTGGCCACCGGTGCGTTGCCGCTCGCAATGGCGGTCGTCATGCAGCCGACCTGCCAGGCGCCGACCTGGCCGCACGGGTACTGGGACGGGGCGCACGGGGAGTCTTCCTGGAGGGCGTACGGTTCCTCGGGGCTGCTCGTGCCGCAGAACAGCGGGTCGGCCGTCAGGTTGCCGGTCACCGACTGCTGGCCGGCGATGCAACCGATCCAGTCGCCTCCGTCGTTGGCGAAGACGTCCGTGCAGTTGAGGGTTGCCGAGCTCCCGGCGGAGCACTGGACCGCCTCGCCGAGCTCGCCGAAGGCGATGATCGTGTTCAGGACGTCGACGGTGGCATCCGAATCGAGGGCGAGACCGCTGCCAGCCGGAGCCCGGTTGCTCGCCAGGGTGCAGTGCGACAGCGTCAGGCTCGAGTTGACCCACGCCATCACGGCGCCGCCCGCGGCGCCGGCCTGGTTGCCCGCGAACGTGCAGCCCTCGAGCTGCGCGTCGCACTCGAAGTAGGCCTCGAAGCCGCCACCGTAGTAGTCGATCGTGTTGTCGGTGAACGCGCAGTCGATCACCATGGGCTCGCCGCCCGAGCAGGCGAGTCCGCCACCACCCTGGTTGCTCGAGTTGCCGTGGAACTCGCAGCCCTCGAAGCGGGCGTGCGTGTCGTAGCAGCTGGCGCCACCGCCGCTACCCCACCAGGCGTCGTTGTCCTCGAACCGGCAGCGGGTGAGCGTCGGGTGGGCGTCCTGCATGATGAAGAGCCCGGCACCGGCCATCGCCGTGTTGCTGGCCAGGACGACGCGAACCAGGGTGGGGGACGAGCCCTCGACCACCAGGATGCCGCCGCCGACCCCGTCGTAGACCGGGTTCTCCGAGTACCGGTAGCCGCCGGTCACCGTGACGCCGACGAGGCGGCTGTCCGGACCCTCGCCGGACTGGAACAGGAAGCCGCGATGCTGGTCGGTCTCGCTCGCCTGGCAATCGATGATGCACGTGTTCGCCGAACCCCCGATCGATCGGACGGTGATCGCCTTGCCGAGGAAGTCGACATCGCGGTTGCCCGGTCCGGTGAAGGTGCCATAGCCGAGCTCGACGACGTCGCCGCTGGAGACGGCGTCGATCGCTGCCTGGATGGTCGGGAAGTCGCCGCTACCGTCCGGATGGACCGAGTAGGTCGCGGCAGTGGCGGAAACGACGGATGCGAGCAGGGCGCAGCCAACCAGCAGCCATGGGCGCATGGGAAACCTCCAGATCTGCCATTCCGGACTCGATTCAGCACCACGATCATAACAGCCTCCGGGTCGCGGCGGCATTACAACGTTCATTGCAGGTTTGGTCCCGATCCTGTCTCCCCTTCTCGATCCAGTGTCTCAACTGCAATACCGGAGACTCGTCGCACCGCGTGGCACATGGCGTCTCCGGATGCGCGCCCCCGCGGTGGGCCTACGCGTGCGCGCGACGCTGGCGCGGTCAGGAGCGTCTGGCAGGTGACGGTCCGCGGTCGGGCAGTACCGTCCCCCGACCCTTCGAGTCGCGGAGAGGAGCACGGACCTGCCTACGACCGGCGCCGCCTCGCCGCTCGGGCGGTGGCGGGGTGCCTTGCCGCCCGGAACGGCCTCCCGTATGCTGCCGTCCGCATGCCGGATCGGCCGGGTCGACGGGTGCGTGACGGACCGACCGCCCGAGCGGCGCGATGCGAGGCCAGCCGCGATGCGAGGCCAGCCGCGGTGCCGAGGCCAGCCGCGGCGCAACGGGCCGCGGTCGCGGCGCGATGTGACACGACGGACGGGAGCGGCCCGGGCTGATGGATGGCAACCTCCAGATAGCGTTCGCGCTCACGCTGTTCGCCGGCATGACGACCGGTATCGGCAGCTTCATCGTCTTCTTCCAGCGCCGGCCGACGCTGAAACTGCTGTCGCTCGGACTCGGCTTCTCGGCCGGCGTCATGATCTACATCTCGCTCGTCGAGCTCCTGCCGCAGGCCGGCCGCGAGATCAGCATCCTGCTCGGCGAACGATCCGGGGGCTGGATCGCCACCGGCTGCTTCTTCGCCGGGATCCTGCTGTCGGCGATCATCGACCGGCTGGTGCCCGATCCGGAGAACCCGCACGAGTTCGTTCCCCTGGAGGACGTCAGGCGGGCGGGTGCCGGCAAGACCGAGCCGTCCGCGTCGGGACGGGCCCAGCGCCCCTCGCTGGCGCGTGTCGGCGTGCTCACCGCGGTGGTCATCGGGGTCCACAACTTTCCGGAGGGCATGGCGACGTTCGTCAGCGCCATGACCGACGTCTCTCTGGGGTTGTCGATCGCGATCGCCGTCGCCGTGCACAACATCCCGGAGGGGATCTCGGTCGCGGTGCCGGTCTACTTCGCCACCGGCGATCGCAACAAGGCGTTGCTCTACAGCTTCGGCTCCGGTCTCGCCGAGCCGCTCGGCGCGCTGGCCGTCTGGCTGGTCCTGATGCCGTTCATGAACGAGGTGACACTCGGCATCCTGCTGTCGGTGGTGGCCGGCATCATGGTCTTCATCTCGTTCGACGAGCTCCTGCCATGCGCCCGCGAGTACGACCACGGCCACACCGAGATCATCGGCGTCATCCTCGGCATGGCGGTGATGGCGGTCAGTCTCCTCCTGATCTGAGCACCCGCGGCGATGGCGGGCGGGGCGCGGCGCGCTCCCGGCCGCCACGATCCGCGAGGTCCACACGCAGGAGGCCCGGGAGCCGCTCGACGCGGTCCCGGGCCTCGCTGTCACCGTTCAGAGCGGGCCGGCGCCGGCGCCGGCGCGTGCGCGCCGGCCTTGCCGCGCCGACGCTACTTGAGCAACACCAGCTTCGTCGTGCGCTCGAAGCCGTCGGCGTGCATCCGGCAGAAGTACATGCCGGAGGCGAGCGCCCGTCCGCCCTCGTCGCGACCGTCCCAGGCGACGGTGTGGAAGCCGGCAGTCTGGACGCCGTCGGCCAGCGTCCTGACGCGCTGGCCTGCGACGTTGTAGATCGCCAGCTCGATCGTGCCCTCCGTCGGGAGACCGTAGGTGAGGCGCGTCACCGGGTTGAACGGGTTCGGCGTCGCCTGCCCGAGCACGTGTCGTGCCGGGACCGCGCCGGCAGCCGACGGCCCGTCGATCGCGGTCGTCGCATCACCGATCAGGTAGGTGATCGAGTTCTCGAGCAGGTTCTTGCGTCCGACCGGATCGGCCGCCGCATAGTTGAAGGCGTAGTAGATGATCTGGCAGCTGGTCGGGTCCGGGTCGTCGTCGTAGATCTGCACGCTCGCCAGGCTCGGATAGCTCGACCAGGCACAGATCATCTCCGCGTCCGGTGACGGCACGTTCGAGTCCTCGTCACCCCAGCCCGAGTAGTTGCAGGCGATCGTGCCCAGCACGTTCGGGAAGGTGGTGATCGGGTGCTCGTTGTCGTGGATCGTGATGTTGCCGCTCGAGTCGTGCTCCCAGTCGACGATGTGCAGCACGTTGGCGGCGAAGGTCGGGTAGCCCGGGGAGGAGGCGGCGTCGTAGCCGACCTCGCCACCCTCGATCAGGAGCTTGCCGCCGCCGGCGACCCAGGACTCGATCGCTGCCCGGTAGGCGGCGCTCGCGATCGGCGCCGTGTCATTGCCGCTCGCCGAGATGATGAAGTCGTAGTTGATCCAGGTCTGCGGATCGCTCGTGGCCGAGGTCTCCTCGGTGATGTCGAAGCCGAGGTCGACGAGATCGGTGGCGATCTCGGCCGACGAACGCGCGTCGGTCGAGGAGGAGCCGCCGCTGGCGAGGACCGCGCCCGTCACCGGATCGCGCTTCACCAGCTCCGCGTCGCCGTCGTCGTCGTCGAGGATCAGGATGTTGGCGAGCGTCTCCTCGAGCACGAAGTCGAACTGCTCGTTCGGCTCGTCGATGGTCACCTCCAGCGACTGCGGGATGTGGTGATAGGCGCGGACCAGCATCGTGTAGTTGAAGTAGGGCAGGGCGACCGAGTAGGCGCCGCCCGCACCCGGGTCCGACGTGACCTCGGCATAGAGATCACCGGTGTCGCCGCGGAAGACCTTGATCGAGGCCTCGAGCGGCAGGCCCGAGCCGGCCGCGACCACGGTCCCCGAGACCAGGCCCGACGGCGCGAACTCGAGCTCGAAGTCGCCGGTGTTGGCGCCGACCTGGATGAACACCTCCTGCTGGCCGGTCAGGTAGCCGAACTTCGCGGCGTAGACGTCGTAGTACTCGACCTCGAGGTCGCCCTCGATCGTGTAGGTGCCGTCACCGGCCGTCGTGGTCGCGAAGAGGGGAGGCGTCCCGGTCGTGTCGGCGCCGGCCGGGTAGCCGGCGATCCGCGCGCCGCCGATCGGCGTCGTGCCGCCGGTCTCCGTGACGGTGCCGGAGAGCGTGCCGTAGACCGACTGGACGGTGATCTCCTCCAGGTAGAGCTCGTAGCCGCTCTTGGCGATGACGGCCTGCATGGTGCCGGTGCAGTCGGGCGTCGCGTGCAGGTCGAGCGTCGTCGTGCCGCCGGAGTTGCCGGAAACGTCGACGCCGCAGCCCACCGCCATCATCGTGAAGCCCGACTCCGACGCGGTGCCGCTGATCGTGCCCTCGTAGTGCGGGGCGAGCGCCCCGTAGAGGCCGATGGCCGGCACGCTGGCGTCGATATCGACCGACTGCCAGCGTGTCCCGCCGGACACCCCGAGGATCGTGTCGATGCAGTTGTAGGATTCGCCGATCTGGCGGCCGACCAGCGTCAGCGACTCGCCGTAGGGCGGTGTCACCGTCAGGTGCGCCTGACCGTTCGCGTCGGTGACGTCGACCTCGGGGTCGATCCCCCAGCCGTCGATGGTGATCTCGACATCGGGGAGCGGTGCGCCACCGTCGTCCCAGACGGTGACGGTGACCGGAGTGGCCTCGTTGATCGGCACGGCGAACGGCTCGATCGTGTAGGTGACCGGGTAGATGACCAGCACCGGCTCGCTGTAACGGTAGTGGTTCGCCTGGGTGACCGTCACCAGCATCTCGCCGGGCGCGGTCTGCGGGACGATCGGGATCGCCTGCGGGGCGCCGGTGGCGTCGGCGACGCCGATGATCTCGCCGTTCACCGTCAGGCCGATGACCGCGCCGGCGTCGGCCTGCACCGTGAAGGTGTCCATGCCGATCGCGAGGACCGGATCATGGGTCACCGTCAACTGCTCGGGCACCTCGGAGAACATGCGCAGGAACGTGTCGCCGTGATGGTGGAACAGGTGATAGGTCTCGTCCTTGTTCTGCGGGTTGTAGGGCCAGCTCGAGGCCTCGAGGAAGTACTTGCCGTTGGCCATGCCCATCGCCGGCCGGAGATCGGTGGCGAAACGGCTCGGCGGATCGTACGGCCCGTAGTCCGGCATGAACTCCGGCCACATGCCGTCCCACATGCCCCAGATGAAGGTGTCGTTGACGAACGAGTACGAGGTCTCGGAGGCGGCGATCAGGCCGACGGCGCCCTGCCCCATGCGGTGGAAGCGCTCGGTGAAGCACTCGCTCGACGCGTTGTACTTGCCGGTCAGGCAGTTGATCGAGAACACGAACGGGTACATGTCGTTGTGCAGCCCGGAGAGGCTGCTGGTCGAGTAGCCGGGCTCGCCCCATCCGGTCACCGAGCCGTGATCCCGGTGCAGCATCATGTAGGCGCCGGAGTTCAGATCGTTGTTGATCCGGGACGCGTTGCCGCCCCAGTCGTTGAGGTGCGACGGGGTCGAGGGGATGTAGCCCAGCCCGCCCGGTCCGAAGTAATTGAGAACGATGGAGGTGTTCGAGTTCGACGACCACTGGGTCCCCGGCGTGCCGGAGTAGATCGCATACTCGCGCACCGGGCTCTTGCCCAGCACCAGCTCCTGATGGCCGAGGCAGATCTCCGTGCAGAAGATGAACCAGCGCTCGGTCTGCCAGCCGCCGGCGATCACCGGGTGATCGTAGAAGCCCGGATCGGTGTACGGTGTGCGCTCATAGTCGAGCATCTTCTCGATCATGGTCTCGAGCTCGGCGGCGTTGCGGGCGGTGATGCGGCCGTGGAACATGTCGGGCAGGTCGTCGCCGTCCACGTCCGCGTAGATGTTGTCCGAGACGCAGGTG
>JASFRE010000293.1:0-6093 GCA_050115055.1 Candidatus Eiseniibacteriota bacterium
GCAGTCCCAAATGCCGACCGAGCCCCGGATCTCGCCGCCCGTCTGGATCGGGAAACCGGCCATCTTGGTGCCGTCATGGTTGTACCCGTGCACCTTTCCGGTCTCGTCGCCGAACAGGATCTCGTTGTGCCCATCGTCGTCGACGTCGCCCACCACCGGCGTGCACTGCGTGTTCTGGGTCAGCATGTCCGAGAACGGGGTCGGGAAGCCCGGCAGCATGGTGCCATTGCGGTCGAAGACCACGAGCTCACCGTCGGTCGACGGGTAGACGATGTCGAGGTAGGTGTCGCCATCGATGTCGGCCAGGACCGGCGACGGCAGGCGCGCGTCGGCGCTGACGGCATCGACCGGCTGCGGCCAGGACGGGTCGACGGTGCCGTCGTGATGCAGGACGTAGAGCCGTCCGCCCTGGCGCTCGGCGGCGACGACGATCTCCAGGTCGCCGTCCTGGTCGAGGTCGCCGATTGCCGGCGACGAGGAGACCTCGGACGGGATGCCGGACTCGCCGGTGTAGAAGGGCCAGCCGGGCAGCGCCGTGCCGTCCAGCAGGTTGATCGCGTAGACGCCGCCCGAATCGTCGCCCGACAGGTTGACAGTGAAGACCGCCTCCAGCGCCGGGTCGCCGTCCAGGTTGGCGATCGCCGGTGTCCCGTAGTTGAACGACACGTCGAAGATGCGGGTGATGATGCCGTCGGTCGCCGGGTTGTTGTCGCCATCGACGATCTCGGTGCCGTCGTGGTGCCAGCCGAACAGGCGTCCGCCCTTGCCGGCCCAGACGATGACCTCGAGATCGCCGTCGCGATCGACGTCGGCCAGGACCGGTGACGCCCAGTTGAAGTCGTCGTAGACGTACTTCGGGAAGCCGGGCAGGAGCTCGCCGACCGAGTTCCAGACGAACAGCGAGTCGACGAAGAAGCCGACGTTGGCGACCTCCATCAGACCGTCGCCGTCCATGTCGCCGACCGCCTGCGAGGCCCCGAAGCCGCGCGTGTTGTGCTTGCCGTCGAGCGCGAAGGGGCCGCTAGTGCGGGGATCGTCGTCGCCGTCGACCACCTCGGTGCCGTCGCAGTGCCAGGCGTACTGCATCTCCGCGGCGACCATGACCTCCATCCGGTAGTCACCGTCGAGATCGACGACGGTGGCCGAGCCCGGGCTCTGCTGGCCGACCTCCTTGGGCCAGGCGGTGTGGAGCGGCGGGTTGGTGGTGCCGGAGAAGATCGACGAGGCCGGCCCGGCGTTGTAGGACGAGTCACGGGCGACGACCTGGTAGTAGTACCGGGTCAGGTTGGGCAAGCCCAGGTCCTCGTAGATCGCGCTGCCGGCCACCGTGTAGTCGTTGACGCGCTCGAACGGTCCGAACGGGTCCGGGGCGCGGTAGATGTCGTAGCCGGCGACGTCGACGTCGCCGGGCCGGGTCCACCGGAGGGTGATCGAGGTCGGCGCCCCGAAGGCGCGGAGCGAGTCCGGCACGCCCGGATTGACGACGTCGAGGAGCTCGACCAGGTCCGTGTAGGGAGCGGCTGACACCGTCAGCTGGAGCAGCACCTCGGCCGGATCGACCGACGCGTCGAGCGCGAAGACGAAGCGGTCGCCGCTGGCGATCGTCCCCTCGGGGATGGTGCCGAAGCTCGACGTCGAGTCGGTGACCGTGACGAGCGGCTGCGGCGCCCCCTGCAGGTCGAACGCCCGGAGCTTCGCGGTGACGTTGTCGATCGTCTGCTGGCCGCCGTTCCGGAGCGCGACCGTGTACCAGATCTCCTCTCCGGCCTCGATGACACCGTTGCCGTTGCCGCGTGGCAGGTCGTCGTTGGCGGTGTGCCCGTGATGCACGAGGTGCGGGCGGTGGATCGGCAACAGGGCGATGTCCGACCAGCTCCCTTCGTTGGCCGTGGCCGTGAGGCTGAAGATCGGCTGGTAGGCGACCGGCGCGCTGGCGTCGATCTCGACCACGTACGGCGCGAGGCCGCCCGAGGCGCCGCCGCTCGAGATATTGCCGTAGCCCGCACCGCCGGTCAGGATGGTGATGGCGTTCTCGGGGTCGTCGACCGTGAGCAGGCCTGTCACCGAGCTCGCCGTGCTGCCACCGCCGTTCCTGAGCGTCACCGAGAGTTCGATGGTCTCGCCGGCGTCGGCGATGCCGTCACCGTCCCCCGACGAGGCTCCCGAGTTGTCGTCGTCGATGGTGATCGAGTCGACGTACAGGAACGGCGTGAAGGGGGTAGTGACCGGCACCGTCGCCTGGTAGACCTGATGGTAGCGGTAGTGCACGGTCAGCGTCGCGTCACCGGCCGTCTCGGCGAGGAAGGAGAGGGCGACCTGGCCGGAGGCGTCGGTCGTGTCGCGCGCCACGGCCTCGTCCTCGCGGATCAGCGTCACCGTGGCGCCTTCCACCGGACTGCCGGCGCTGGTGACGGTCACCGGGAAGGTCGGCTCGCCGAGCTCGTAGCTCGGGGCATGGGTCACCTCGAGCGGCGCCACGTCGTTGATGTAGAGGTCGAACTCCGGGTCGCCGAGCGTGGTCGTGGCCATCAGGTTCCAGCGGGTGGCGCCGTCGTAGAGCCCGTTGACCGCCAGCGCGGCCCGCGCCATGTCGGTGACCAGGCCGAACGAGGTCGTCAACGAGTCCTCGAACATCGTGCCGAACCACTCGTTCATGTAGATCGTCGACGGCGTGACGTAGGCCTGGCGCGAGGTGCCCACGTAGCCGACGGCGCCGCCGTTCGGGTTCTTGAGGAAGCGCTCGCCGATCGAGTTGAAGTCGATCGACGCCGAGCTGCAGTTGATCGAGAAGACCACCGCGTACCGCGGGCCGTTCACCAGGCCGTCGATGTCCTGGTTGTTGAGGGTGCCCTCGCCGATCGCCATGGTGTTGCGATAGCCGTGACCGACGTGCAGCACCACGCCGTAGCCCGTGTTGAGCGAGTCGATGGCCGATTCCCTGGTGAGCTCGATCGAGCCCGGGTAAGAGGCCGACTCCTCGTAGAGGCGCACGACGTGGAACCAGGGCGGCAGGTGCGAGATCGCCTGCTCCGCCTTGTCGGCGCCGTGGCTGGCCGCGAACAGGCGCTCGGCCATGGCTAGCAGCGAGTGCGGGTAGAGCGGCTCGTCGGGCGGCGAGGTCTCGTAGACCAGGAGCTTGTCGATGTAGGTGTCGACCTCCTCGACGGTGGAGGCCGGGACGCGCCCGACCGACACCTCGAAGAAGAGATCGGTGTCGTCGGCCGGCAGGGGGTTCTCGGAGTTGCCGCCCTCGCCCATCAGGTCGTCACCGTCCAGGTTCCAGTTGCTGTCGAGGCAACCGAAGTACATGTCGGCCGGAATGCTCTCGACGAGCGGCGACAAGATGTGCGCGTCGCGGTACGGCACGACGTCGGTGTCACCGCCGAGCAGGACGAACAGCGTGCCCCAGTTCTGGTAGGCGTCGCGAATGAAGAAGCGGATGCGCTCGGCGCGGTCGATGCCGTCGGGATAGGTTTGCTCGATCCACTCGATGGTTCGGACCACCGCGTAGACGCCCTTCTGGGTCTTCCAGTCGGCGAGGCGCTCGAAGCTCGGCGCCAGCGCCTCCGAAGTGACGATCACGTAGTCGACCGGGCTGCCGTCGAGCGACGGGCGGAAGGTGGGCTGGAAGGCGCCCTCGCCGGCCGGACCGTCACCGGTGAACGGCGCCACCGGACCGCCGTCCACGGCGTCCGGCGCCAGCGCCTGCAGGGCGCGCGTGAAGCGCTCCTCGATCCGCGGCACGATCCGGTGGCGCGGCAGCGACACCGCCGCCGGATCCTCCTCGAGGACGTAGCGCAGCTCGAGCCGCGTCGCCAGGAGGAGCTCGCCGGTCGCCGGGTCCCAGCGGCAGGGATGGACGCGCACCGACGCCAGTCGATGGCCGCGCATCGAGCCCTGGTAGCCGATGGTCGCCCACGCCGCCGGCTGGAGCCCCTGCGGCGCCGCCACCGGCTCCGTGGCCCCGTCCCCCGCCAGGGGCCAGGCAACGCGTGGCGTGCCGGCCGCCGCTTCGGCGGCGCTCGGGTCGTCAGGATCCGCACCGGGCTGGCGTGGCAGCGGCGCCGCCGCCAGGCGGTGCTGGCCGAGGGAGACCGTCTCCACCGCCGTCACCTCGACCGCCGCGAGTCGCTGACCCTCCTCGAGCGGCACCCAGAGGACGCTGCTCGGCAGATCGACGTCGCCCGCCGCGGCGTCGTGACGCCCACCGTCGAGCTCGACGGTGGTCAGGCCGACGTCCTCCTGGAGCTGGATGGCGGCCGGATCGAAGCGGACCTCCCGCGTCGCGTGTGTCGCGCCGAGGAGGTCGGAGTGAGCGCTCGACAGGATCAGAACCGCCGTGATGGGCGTGAGGACGACAGCGCGCAGCATGCGGGTTCCTCCGTGGGCGAACCAATGGGGTCGTATCACGAGATCCTCTGCGTGTCCCGGCCCACCCGGGCAGGCGTGGGCCACCATGGGAGGCATGCCGGACGGCACACGCCCACGCTCGCGGCTGGAGGCCCGAGCTGGGGCCGCCGGCCGCCCGTCTGGAACGTCCCGGGTGAAGGGGGGGACCATCAGTAGCAAGGATCGCGCACCGGTTGGCGGGTCAGGTGGCGGTGTCGTGGGGTGGATGACTGGGACCCGCTGTCACGATGCTGGGGCTCGTCCTCCGCGTTGGGCGATGAGGACACCTGGCCGCCGGGCGGGTCAGCCCGAGGAAGCGTCCGATGGTGCCTCGACCTGGATGTATCGGCTTCACGCAGCCAGGGTGTAAGTCATGCAGAGTTCCTACAGTATAGCATCTCACCGGGTTCCAGGGAAGAGCCGGCCCGGCCCACCACCGGCGCCCGCCGCGGCCTCTCGGGCCGTCGCCCCCCAAGCCGACTGCCCCGGTCATCGCAGCACGGTCAGCTTGCGGGTCAGTGTCAGCCCCTCCGACTCCAGCCGGAGGAAGTAGATGCCCGAGGCCACTCCCTGGCCGGCCGCCGTGCGGCCGTCCCACTCGAGGACGTGGCGTCCGCCCGCCATCGGGCCGGCATGCAAGCGTCGAACCAGCCGGCCGAGCGGATCGTAGACCGCCAGCGCCACCGCCCGTGGCCGGCCGCCGTCCCCGGGCAGCTCGAGGACGATCCGCGAACGGGCCCGCATCGGGTTGGGGACCACTGGGTCCAGCGCCAGGCGCCGTGGCGGCGCGCCGGCCTCGCCGATCGCGTCGGGCAGGATGGTGCTCGCGAAGAGACCGGTGTTGCGCGTGTCGTGCCGAAAGAACGGCCAGGGCGTCAGGCTCGGGTTGAAGTCGAACGGCAGGTCCCAGACGTACAGGTTCGAGTCGTAGCCGACCACGCAGATCTCGACCAGGTTGTCGGAGTCGAGGTCCCAGATGGCCGGCGTCGTCCGCACCTCGCCACGGGTCAGGATCGGGAACCCGCTGGCGAGCGTGCCGTCGGCGTTGTAGCCGTGCACGTAGCCGGCCTCGTCACCGAACAGGATCTCGACCAGACCGTCGCCATCGACGTCGCCGACCGACGCCGTCGACTGCGTGGCGTTGATCGTGACGTTCGGCATGTAGGTCACCGGGAATCCCGGGTGCAGGTTGCCGGCCGCGTCCCAGATGCGGAGACGGCCGTCGGTGCACGGCAGCACGATGTCGAGCTCGCCATCGCCGTCGACGTCGGCGACGACCGGGGACGGCAGGCGGGCCACCGAGGTGACGGCGGGCGCCGGGACCGGCCAGCCCGGGTAGGGCGTGCCGTCACCGGTGAGCACGTAGAGCGTGCCGCCGTCACGCTCGCAGGAGACGACGATCTCGTCGCGACCGTCGCGATCGAAATCGGCCGCGGCCAGTGAGGCCGAGACCTGTGACGGGTGCCCGCTCTCGCCGGTGAAGAACGGCCAGCCGGGGACCGGCGTGCCGTCGTGGTTGAAGGCGTAGACGCCGCCCGACTCGTCGGTCGAGAGGTTGGCGGCGACCACGATCTCCATCCAGACGTCACCGTCCAGGTCACAGACCACCGGGCTCGAGTAGTTGAACGAGACCCCGAAGATGCGGCTCATGACACCGTCGGTCGACGGGTTCTGGTCGCCGTCGACGACCTCGGTGCCGTCGTG
>JASFRE010000294.1:0-6092 GCA_050115055.1 Candidatus Eiseniibacteriota bacterium
TCGAGGGCGAGGTCGAGGTGGACGACGTTACCTTGCAGCAGTGACCCCGCGCGCATTGTCGGGGGGAGCCGGGCGTCGTCGGCCTTTTCGGGTCGACTGGGATGCTCCTGGACGATATCCTCGGAGGGTCCTGTGAGCATCGAAGGCGCCACGAGTCGGAGGACGCATGGGAGACACGCGCCCCGTCCTGTGTCTGCTGGGCGACCCCGGGCGGTTCGAGGCCGCGTGGACCCGGCTGGCCGACACGCACGGGTTCGAGCCGGTACGCCTCGAGAGCCTCGAGGCGGATGTCCCTCCCGATGTCCCTCCCCACGACGCCCTGATCGTCTGTGCACCCCGCAGCAGGGAAGAGCACGTCCTCGAGCTTCTACAGCAGACGACCCGTGCCGGCACCGCCGCTCCCGCGGTCGTGGGCGCGAGCACGGACCATCGTCTCGCCGTCGCGGTGATGCGACGCGGTGCAGCCGCCTACTTCGCCCTGCCCGCGGATGAGCACCGGCTGGAGGCCTTTCTCGCCGAGCGACTCGAGCGCAGCCGGCGCACCCCCGGGCGCCGGGCGCTCCGCGAGTTCCAGTCGAGAGCCTATGGCTTCGACACGATCATCGGCGAGGACGAGGGACTCAAAGCAGCGCTCGATCGAGCTGCGAAGGTGATCCCGCGCGGCAAGGCCACGATCCTCATCACGGGGGAGACCGGGACCGGCAAGGACGTGCTGGCGCGCGCCATCCACCACGCCGGTCCGCGCCGCGAGTCCTCGTTCGTCGCCCTCAACTGCTCGGCAATCCCCGCCAATCTGATGGAGTCCGAGCTGTTCGGTCACGAGCGGGGTGCGTTCACCGGCGCCAGCTACGCGAAGCCGGGCCTGCTCGAGGCGGCGAACGGAGGCACGCTCTTCCTGGACGAGGTGGCGACGCTGGAGCTGGATCTCCAGACGAAGCTGCTGCGCGTGCTCGAAACGCGGGTGGTCCGACGGGTCGGCGGTCTGAAGTCGGTCGAGGTCGACTTCCGCGTCATCGCCGCGACGAATCAGGACCTGGCGGAGTGCGTGCGCGAGGGGCGATTCCGGCGGGACCTGTTCTACCGCTTGGCCGTGTTCCCGATCCACCTGCCGCCGCTGCGCGACCGCGGGATCGACACGCTCCTGATCGCGAGGCGATTCCTGTCCGACCTCGCGAAGAGCTACGGCGTGCCGGAGCCGGAGCTGACCTACGAGGCCGAGTCCGCCCTGGCTCGACACCGCTGGCCCGGGAACGTGCGCGAGCTGCGCAACGTCATCGAACGCGGGCTGCTGATGTCGGATGGCGACGCGATCGGGGTCGAGGACCTGTCGCTGCGTGACGATCTCGGCGAGCCGCGGGCAACGCCGACGCAGCGCGCCACCGGCCCGATCCCTTTCCCGGCCTCGCTGCGCGAGGTGGAGAGGGCAGCGGCTCGGGCCATGGTCGATCTGTGCGAGGGCAACAAGAGCGAGGCGGCACGGCGGCTGGGCATCACGCGCTCACGGCTCTACGGCCTCCTCGATCGGGCAGACCGGCAAACGTCGAGAGCCGCAGCGTTGACCGACCCGGTCGGAGACGCGCAGCGAGGGCCGAACTGAAGGCCATGGGCTGGGAGGTCCGACCCCGGCTGGCGCGCCTTGACCGCGAGGACGCGCCGCCCGGAGCGAGTCACCGGCCGCTGGTGATCGCACCGGGGCGAGCGCATCCCCGCAGACCTGCTCGGTACGCAGCGCCGTGCCGTGCCCGGCGCGGTACCGAGCGAGGGAGATCCTCGGAAGCCGATGCGATCACCCCCGGGACAGGCAGATGCAATGGTGGTGCCAAGGATGGTGGTGGACGCGGATACGCTGTCAGGGTGGCAGTTCCGGGCTCGTCGACGATGCACTCCCGTGCGGCTCCCCATCGAGCTGTCCGATCTCCGGACACCTCAATGCAGGCTGCGTCCGGTGCGATCGCTGGCCATCGGGTCCGTGGCAACGGCCTGCGCCTGCGTGTCCCGCAGTCGCCCGGGGGCGATGGCGAGCTGTCGCTCAGCGTGACAGGTGTCGGCCAGGAGGACAGGTCGTGCGCCCGCCTGGAGCGCCAGCGTGCGGTGTTGTGGGCGGAACGCGACTTGCACCCGGTCTCCCGAGATCGCCGGCCGCTCGCGCTCCGGTGAACCGGGAGCACCGGTCCATGATGGTGAACCGATGACGGATCTCGACGACATCACCGCGAGAACCGAGGCGCTGGCGGCTGCGCGTCGCTGGACCGAGGCGTGCGATCTCCTGGCCGCTGCCGCGATCGAGACGATCCTCGGCCACGAGACGCTGGCCTTCCGGTTCGCCGAGTCGCTCTACTACACCGCGCGGTTCCCGGACCTTGCCCGCTACGCCGTCGCCTACGAGGAGTCGGCCCGACGGTCCAGTGACGGGCTCGGTGTCATGCGAGCGATCAATCTCGCCGGCATCGCCGCCTTCGAGCTGGGAAGGATGGACGAGGCGCGCCAGCGGTTCGAAGCGCTCATGGGGCTGGCACTCGCCGAGCGGCACGAGGAGATGCAGGCGCACGCGGCGAACAACCTGGGCACCATCGCCAGCCTGCGCGGCGATCACGAAGCCGCCCTCTGCCACTACGGTCGGTGCCTGCGCCTGTACGAGAGACTCGACCAGGTGCGGGGCGTCGCGCAGACGACCTACAACCAGGGCCTCACCTACAGCGAGCTCGGTCGCTTCGCCGACGCGGTGACGCAGTTCGATCGCGCGATCGCCCTGTCGGAGAGCATCGGCCACACGCCGGTCGTGGTGATGGCCCGCACCGCTCGCGCGGAGCTGGAAGTCCGGCGCGGCGACGCGGGGCTCGGTCGCGCACTCGCCGACCGTGCGATCGAGCTGGCCCGTGAGATCGACGATCCCGTGTCCATCGCGGAGGCACTGCGGGTGCGTGCACTGGCCACGAGCGGTGTCCTGTCCGCCGCCCTCGATGACCTTGCCCGCGCCGAGGAGCTCGCCTCGGAGACCGAGCAGGCGCTCCTCGGGGCGAGGATCCTCCGCGACCGGGGCCGCATTCTCCTGGGCGCGGGGCAGCACGCACCCGGGACCCGCTGCCTGGACGAGGCGACGGAGCGGTTCGCGGCACTGGATGCGGCCGGAGAGGTTCGCACCATCCGGGCCGAGCTGGCCCGGCTGGCCTCGTCATCCCGGATGGCCGAGCCAGCCGCACCGGACGACCACGGGTCTCCCGGTGCGGCCGGTGGCAGGTCGCCGGGCTGATGCAAGCCCCGCCGCGTTTCAGAACGCCAGCGCGTAGCGTGAGAACGAGTCCAGCTCGGCCTCGACGGCTTGATCGCCCGTCTGCGCGGCGTCGATGAGGCGTTCCCACGCCGTGCCGGGAGCGCCCTGCCGCCACATCGAGATGCCGGTCGCGTCGAGCTCGGCCTCGCCGTCACCATCGACGTCCGGATCGGCGTGGACGTACGCCAGGGTCAGCCTCGCCGGCTGAAGCGGATCGAACTGGAGACCCGGCGGCGAGAACGTCGCGCACAGGTGTCCACGCGCACCCGACGCGGGATCCGGATCGACCGTGATCGAGATGGTGACCGCATCGCCGCTCTCGAACGGGGTACCGTCCGGATCCGCGAGCAGCGACTCGGCCCCGAGCTCGAACCGGATGAAGACGTCGCCGCCCTCGCCGTCCGAGTCGGAAGCGTAGGGAATCTCCACCACGCAGGGTGTCCCTGACTCCGCCACGAAGGTGACCGTGGACCACTGCAGATGTGGTGCGTCCGGCGCGTGCCGCAAGAGCTGCGGGACGTCGGACACCATGGCTCCCGGGTGGCTCGTGGCCCCGAGACCCTCGAGGGCATCCGGCACCGGGTCGGCCTGACACGAGACGAGCCCGGCAGCCAGGGCGAGGACGAGGAGCAACGGGCTCCGCGCCGGGCGGAGCCGAACGAGACGGCGTGGCCTGAAGCGAAGTGGCATGGAGAGCATCTGTCCCCTCCTTGTCGAGCGTTGCAGGGTGGGACAGTGAGCAATCTCCGTTCCGCAGCCGCCGCGCGAGAGCGAATCGGCGATCCCAAGGTGCCGTGCCGCCGGCAGTTGCGGCGTGTGGTCGGCACCGATGGCGGCCGGGCCAGGAGCGCAAGGCGCCGGGCGGGGGATGGGGGATCGGGGGAACGGGCGTGCGCGCTGCCAATTCGGAGAGGCACGTTGCACGGCGGCGCGCGGCGGCGCGCCAATTGGCGCAGCACGACCACCTTGCCGCTCAGCACCTGGTCCGCGACCTCGTAGCGCACGAAGTAGGTGCCGCTCGCTGCCAGCCGGCCGTCGCGCTGCCGGCCGTCCCAGCGCACCGCGATCTCGCCCGTGGGCACTGAGCCCCGCACCAGCTCGCGCACCAGCCGGCCCTGCACGTCGTAGATCGCCAGGCGCACGGGACGCGTGCCGCCCGTCTCGCCCGGCACCTCGAAGCGCAGCGTCGTGTGCGGGTTGAACGGGTTGGGGACCGCCGGCAGCAGGCGGGCGCGCACGATCACCGGGGTCGTGGCGGGCGGATCGGCGACGCCGATCGAGGTGAAGGGCACATCGAAGCGACCGGTGTTATGGCTGTCGTGGCGGAAGAACGGGCAGTCGAGGCGATCGCCCTGCACCTGCCCGGGCAGGTCCCAGACGTAGACCTTGCGATCCATGCAGATGAGCGCCATCTCGAGCAGGCCGTCGCGGTCGATGTCCCAGAGCGTTACCGCGCCGCGCACCTCGCCGCGGAGCGCGATCGGGAAGCCCGCCGCCTCGTTCCCGTCATGGTTCCAGCCGTAGACCATGCCGTCCTCGGCCCCGAGGACGATCTCCACGAAGCCGTCGCCGTCGAGGTCGGCGACGGTCGGCGTACACTGCGTGGCCCCGCCGTTGAGCGCATCTTGGGCGAACGGCACGTCCTCCCAGCCGGGCAGCTGGTTGCCGGCCAGGTCCCAGACGCGCATGTGGCCGGCGTTGGCGGCGAAGACGACTCGAGCTCGCCGTCCGAGTCGACGTCGGCGACCACGACCGAGCTCGTGTGCCCGAAGTCGCTGTCGGTCGCGACGCGCTGCGGCCATCCCGGGTAGTGCGTGGCGTCGCCGCGCATCACGTAGAGCGAGTCGTCCTCGGCCGCGAACAGGGTCTCGTCGAGGCCGTCGTCGTCGAGGTCGACGAGCGTCGGCGAGGCGGTGACCTGGCCGCCGGCGGTGAAGGGCCAGCCCGGCAGCAGGTCGCCGTTCAGATCGAAGGCATAGACGTAACCGGAGCTGTGGTTCGAGGCGACGACGATCTCGCGCAGGGGGCCGCCGCTGATGTTGCCGGCCCCGGGCGAGGCGTAGAGAAACGAGGTCGGCGTGTCGTAGAAGACGCCGTTCGTGGACGGGTCGGCGTCCACCAGCTCGGTGGCGTCGTGATGCCAGGCGTAGACCTTGCCCTGCAGCCCCGAGACCGCGACGATCTCGAGGTCGCCGTCGAGATCCAGGTCGTCGGCGAGCGGGCTCGCCCAGTTGAAGTCGCCGCCGATCGTCTGCGGCCAGCCGGGGAAGGCCACGCCGTCCGGGTCCCAGACGTGCACGCGCGCGTCGCGCCACGCCACGCCGATCACCTCGAGCAGGCCGTCGTCGTCGAGGTCGGCCACGGCCGGTGTGGCGTGGAAGCCGAAGTCGCCGTCCTGGCCGTCGGTCGAGAAGACGCCGCTCGTCTGCGGGTTCTGGTCGCCGTCGAGCAGCTCCTTGCCATTGTGATGCCAGACGTAGACCGCGTCGGCGCCGGTCACGATTCCGTGCCGGCCCCGGCTGGTGGGCGCGGAGACGCGACCGGCGCGGTGGATCTGCCACCGCCGCAGCTCACCGGATCGAACGGGCCGCATCGCCGGCCGCTACCCTGGGCGCAGCTCCTCAAGCGCGTGTTCTTCGTGGACGCGCTGAGCTGTCACCGGTGCCTGACACCGATGGTCGTGCTCGCCCTCCTCTCCGACCCGCCGGTGGTCACGAAGATCCTGCGCCACCTCGGACTCCCCGCCGAGGTGCCGCCGCTGGCGCCGCCGATCCTGGCAGCGAGCGACGGGCCGCTGTTCGAGGCCGGGGAGGGGGAGTGG
>JASFRE010000295.1:0-6081 GCA_050115055.1 Candidatus Eiseniibacteriota bacterium
GAGCCCGCCGAGGCTAGCAGAGACCGGGGATCCTGTCAGGATCCGGACGCCGGATCCCGGCCGGTCGCGATGGGGGGCGCCACGCCGAGCCGATGGACGGCATGGCCCGCGATGCTGGCTTCTGTCGGTGACGTCGGGCCATCGGCGACGATTCAATCTTGACGAGCGAGTATATTTTCTGCTGCACTCCCCGGCCGCCGAGCCCGCCCCGGGAGCGGCAGGTAAGCGGTATGGTACCCGACGCCGGAGGTGAGGTTCGATGCATGCGCTGATCACCGGTGGCACCGGCTTCGTCGGTAGCCGCCTGGCCCGAGATCTGCAATTCCCGGTCGTCCTCAGCCGCGGGCCCGAGCGGGTCCGGCGCCGCCTCGGCGACGACGCCGCCGCCTTCGCCTGGCAACCCGAGGACGAGCCGGCGCCCGCCGCCGCCTTCGACGATGTCGACGTAGTCTATCACCTGGCCGGCGAGCCGCTCGGTGACGCGCGCTGGGACGCCGAGAAGAAGGCGCGGATCCAGAGCAGCCGCGTGCTCGGTACGCGCAACCTGATCCGTGGGCTCGCCCAGCTGCAGCGCCGGCCGCGGGTGCTGGTCGCCGCATCGGCCGTCGGCTACTACGGCGATGCCGGGGATCGCGAGCTCGACGAGTCGGCGCCACCCGGCGACTCCTTTCTCGCCGGCGTCTGTCGCGACTGGGAGCACGAGGCGTCTCAGGCCGCGGAGCTCGGGATCCGGGTCGTTCACCTGCGCACCGGCATCGTGCTCGGTCGCGACGGTGGCGCCCTGGCGCGGATGCTGCCGGTGTTCCGGCTGGGGCTCGGCGGCAAGCTCGGCGACGGACGCCAGTGGATGCCGTGGATCCACGTCGGCGACCTCGTCGAGCTCATGAAGTTCGTGGCGACGCACGAAGGGGTCAGCGGTCCGGTCAACGCCGTCGCCCCGGAGCTCGTCACCAACGCCGGGTTCACGCGGACCCTCGGCCGGGTGCTCCGGCGACCGACCGTCCTGACGGTCCCGGCGTTCGCATTGCGGGCGCTGTTCGGCGAGCTCGCCGACTCGCTCCTGATCTCGCAGCGCGTGGTGCCGGGCGCGGCCGAGGCGGCCGGTTTCCAGTGGGTGTTCTCGCGGCTCGAGCCGGCTCTGGAGCGGGCCCTCGGCGTGCGGTGACGGGGGCGGCTTCCGGACGAATCGAAGGACTGGCGTGGCGAAGCGGGGGACTGGCGTGGCGAAGCGGGGGACTGGCGTGGCGAAGCGGGGGACTGGCAGGATGGGAAGATCGGACAGGAGGGGCAGGGGGCGCGATCTGATGACCCGGTGGCCCGAGCGCGACGGGGCGAGGGGGCCGAGCCGGGCCCGGGCGGTGATGGTGCTGATCGGCATGGCGCTTCTCCTGCCACTTGCAGCGGTCGAGACGTCGGGCGACACACCGCCGCCCGCGGGCGCGCCCGACGCGCCGGTGAGGGGCGCGGCGCGCTTCGGAGCACTCGACGCGCTGGTCGGACGCTGGCAGGGCACCGTCGAGCCGGCGGATGGCTCGCCGCCCGGAGTCGTCGAGCGCACCTATACCTACGTCCTCGGCGGCATGTTCCTCGAGGCGCGGTCGATGGTGACCTTTCCACCGGCGGTGGCCGGGACCGACGTCGACCTCGACCACGAGCTCCAGCTCATCGCCCGCGACCTGGCCGGCGATCGCTACGTGGCGCGGCGTTTCCTGCCACAGGGCATCCTGAGCGAGGAGAACATGACGCTCGACGCGAGCGGTGGGCAGGTGGTCTTCGAGAGCGTCGAGCTCATGAACGGCGCCCCGGGCATGCAGACGCGACGCACGCTGACGCTCGAAGACGGCGAGCAGCTGCGGGAGGTGTTCGAGATCGCCATGCCGGGGATCGGCTTCCAGACCTACATGACCTATCACCTGCGGCGCGAGGGCTAGCCGCTACAGGTGTTGCCAGCCCTGCCCGGCGTCGGTGACAGCCATCTCCGGAGACTCGCAACCGCCGCTTGTGCTGGCGTCCCCGCGGTCTTATATTAATCATCAATCCATCCAGCAATCCATCCAGCGACGGGCCCTCGACGCAGTGGTCGCGAGCGCGCGGCGTAGGCCGGACGCGCCACGCCGCTCCACGCCGCACCACTCACATCCAGGATCTTGCTCCGGTGGGTCGCAGCTGGTGGGTCGTCTCCTCCGGCTCGCCCCGGAGGACTCACGCACGCGGACGGTTGCCCGCACGGTCGGGCGGCGGTCCGCGTCGTGTGTTGATGGGGCGGGGGCGGATCGCCGGACGTGGCGCCATGCGACGCGTCGCGCCACCGTGGAGGCGGTGCTGCGTGCCACGCGAGCCGGCGCCGCGACCTAGCGCACGTTGGGCAGGAACAGGGTCAGGAAGAGGATGACCGTGAGGCCCGTGCCGATGGCGAAGCCCCAGATGGTCTGCGCGACGGTGTGGGCGCCGCTCCGCACGCGGGCCCAGGCGATGGCCGGGACCAGGAGCAGGCCGGCGTGCAGCGGCGAGGTGCCGAGCAGCGACAGCACCGTCATGTAGGCCGAGACTCCGGCCACGTGCCCGGAGGCCTTGTAGAACAGGTTGGTGGTCCAGATGGCCGCCAGCACCGCCAGCGTGCAGAGGCAGACCGCCACGATCGTGGCCGGCATCCCGAAGCCCCACGCGATCAACGCGCCGGCCGCGTAGACCAGGCCGAGGAGCGGCAGTCCCTTGCGACGTTCCTCGCGGCGGCTCATGTCGACATCACCGATCCAGCCGCGCCGCACCGCCCACTTGAGGTAGAGGATCGGCAGCGCGGTCTGGGTCAGACCGCAGATCAGGAACACCTGCCAGATGGTCGACCCGGCGTGGACCGCGGCGAGCACCCAGAACGTGACGAGCGCCACCATCGGCGGGCTGATGAGATCGGAGACGTGGCGTGCGATCCGCAGGCCGCTCTGGCGCTCGACCTCCACGGCCACCGACGCGGCCTGGGCCAGCGGCGTCTCGCTCAGCGTGGAGGGGATCCCGGGGCGCTCGCAGGATGCCATGAGATCCTCATAGCTGCTTATCGACGAAGAGCTTAGGCTGTTGGCTGTGGTGTCCTGCATCGATCTTCCGGGGTGTTTCCGGCGTGCCTCGCCAGAGCCTGGGGCGCGGCACGCAGGAAGCGGTACCGTAGCGGATTTCCGCCACCGCTCGCAATGTCAAACGACACATCTCCCTACGAGGCTGCCGCTTGCTGGTTGCGGTCGGGTCTCGCACGAGTCGCTGTTCCGATGCCGCCCCGACGCCGGCGATTCGGGCTCTCGTCTGGCCTCTCTGGCCTCTGGTGTGGCCAGTCGTTGCCAGCGGCCAGGCGCGGTCTTGCCGCCGCCACGGTCGGCACCGCACCCGGGTCGCCGGGCGCCGGTCTGTCCGTCATCAGATCATGCCGTCATCGAATCATCGGGTCTCGGCAAGGTCACCGTGAGCCGTCGGCGCCGTCGGAGGTCGCCACGGCGCCCCCGCGCGACCGGCGTGGGGCATCTCGCCGCCGCTCGGGCGCGGAGGCGCGGGGTTGCCGGGGGGCTGTTCAGCGCACCTCGAGGATCGCCTGGATGGCGGGTTGACCGTACTCGGCGCCACCCGTCAGGACGCGGAGGCCGGGATACGGGTCGCTCGTGGCCGGCCCGCTCAGACCGTTGCCGTGGGTGTGGCCGCAGAGGACGGTGAGGCGGGGGCGACCCTCGGCGTGCCGGGTCGCGTCCGGGCCGGGGCGCGGGCGGCTCTCCCGTTGGCGCTCCCGGCGGCTCGCCGGGTGGGGGGCCCCCGATGCAGCCCCCGCGACACCGTCGAGCGCGGCGCGCATCGCCTCGCCGGCTGCGGCGCAGCTCATGTGCGGCAACCAGTCGGGGTCCGAGACGCGGCCGCGGTAGATGCACGACGCGCGAAACGGCGGCGGGTGGATGAGGGCGATGACCTCGGAGTGGGCGGCCAGAGCGCCGGGCAGATGGGTGCGGAAGTGCGCCGCCGCCTCGTCGCCGAGCGCGGCGAGGCGCGTTGCGAGAGCGGAGCGATCGTCGGCCAGCGGCGCGAGATCGGCGATCGCGAGGTAGTCGGTGAGGACGATCGGCGAGCCGGCGAAGTCGCCGAGACGGGCGTCCGCCCAGCCATCGTGGCCGACCAGCGCCGTGTGCGTGCCGAGCGCCACCGTGCCGCAGTCCGGCAGCCAGTGCAGGTGATCGATCTCGGCGCAGACGCGGCGGACCCGTGCGCGCACCGCCGTGATGCTCGCTCCATAGAAGTCGTGGTTGCCGAGCACGAAGTAGATCGGGCGGGAGATGCGGGCGGCCATGAAGCGCAGCCAGCGATCGATGTCGATGCCCTCGGCGATGTCGCCGGTCACGAGGACGGCGTCGGCCCCGCAGGCCTCGATGTCGCCGCACAGCGCCGCGGCCCGCTCCGGGGCGACGAAGTTCAGGTGAATATCGGTGAGCCAGGCGGCGCGCATGGTGAGGGGTTCTCCGGATGATCGTGAGCTCAGCCTACGGTAGGCTAGCGCGGTGCGACAAGCGTTGTCGGCGGATGGTCGGCAGGGGCGATGACAGCGGGGAAGCACGCGGTGTTGCGGTGGCTCCGGGAGAACGCAAGCGGCTGGCGGATCGATGTCGCGATCCTCGCCCTGGCGCTCGTGGTGCGCGCCGTGCACCTGATCGGTCTGCTCGGCGACCCGTTGTTCGACGAGCCACGGATGGACCCCCTGTATCACGATACGTGGGCGCGGCACATCGCGGCCGGCCAGCTGACCGCCGACGAGCCCTTCTTCCGCGCACCGCTCTACGCCTACTTCCTCGGGGGGATCTACGCGCTGAGCGGCGGCTCGATCCTGGTGGCGCGCGCCGTGCAGCTGGCGCTCGGGGCACTGGTGCCGCTCCTCGTGACCCGGATCGGGCGCCGCATCGTCTCGCCACGGGTGGCGATCGCGGCCGGGCTGGTGGCGGCGCTCAATCCGCTGGCGTTGCGCTTCGAGGGGGACCTGCTCGTCGAGGGGCCGTTCGTCGTCCTGGTGATGCTGGCGCTTCACCTGCAGATGCGGGCCCTGGAACGACCGTCGGCCGCCGCCTGGTGGTGGACGGGGCTCGTCTTCGGGCTGGCGGCGATCACCCGGCCGAACATCCTGGCGTTCGTCGTGCTGCTGCCGCTGGTCATCTGGATGGCACGGCGGCGCTGGCCATGGCAGTCGATCTCCGAGCGCGCCACCGGCATCTCCGCCCCGTTCGCGCGTGGCACGCCGACGCCATGGCGGGAGTTCGCGGCGCTGGCCCTCGGTATCATCCTGCCGATCCTGCCGGTCTTAGTCCACAACGCGGCGGCCGGTGACCCGACGCCGATCGCCACCCAGGGCGGCGTCAACTTCTACATCGGCAACAACCCGCACTCCGATGGCTTCACGGCGGTCGTCCCCGGCACCAGCGCCAACTGGTGGGGTGGTTACAACGACGCCATCACGCAGGCGCAGCAGGCACGCGGTCGCGAGCTCAGGATGTCCGAGGTCTCGGACTACTGGCTCGGCGAGGGACTGCGCTTCATCGCCTCTCGGCCGCACGCGGCGCTCGAGCTCGCCCTGCGCAAGCTCTACCTCTTCTGGTGGGGAGCCGAAATCTCCAACAACGAGCATGTCTACTTCCTGCGGCGCTACTCGTTACCGCTGCGGGCGATGCTGTGGTATCACGGTATCCATGCGCCCTTCGGCATCCTGGCGCCGCTGGCCCTGATCGGCATGGCGTTCGCCGTGCGCCGCCGGCCGCGGGCGCTGCCGCTGGTGGTGTTCGTGCTGGCCTACATGGCGTCGGTCGTCCTGTTCTTCGTGTGCGCGCGGTTTCGCTACCCGGTGACGCCGGTACTCGCACTCTTCGCGGTGTACGCCGTCGCCGTCCTGGGCGGGGAGCTCGGGACGGCGCTCCGCTCGGGCCGTCGCGGTCGATGGCGCCATCTCCGCACGCTTGCACTGCCCGGCGCCACGCTGGTTGTTCTCACCGTCGTCCTCAACGCCGATCCTTACGGGTTGCATCCGGCGGTCTTCGGGTCGCAGTCTCTCAGCTACATCGATCTCGGGAG
>JASFRE010000296.1:0-6052 GCA_050115055.1 Candidatus Eiseniibacteriota bacterium
GTGGTCGAGCTCGATCAGCTCGACCTCCGCCGCCTTCTCTCGCCGGCCCCGCATGTAGCGCACGATGACCCGGTCGCCGACCTTGTGCTGGTCGAGCGCCGTGAAGAGGTCGTCGTAATTGCTCACGGTGAAGTCGTCGATGCCGACGATGATGTCGCCGACCCGCACGCGTCCGCGGCGGTCGACCTCCGCGCCCTCGAGCCCGGCGTGGGCGGCGGCGGTCCCGGGGAGCACCTCGCGGATCACCGCCCCGCGCAGTCCCCAGCGGCGCGCCAGCGCGTCGGAGAACAGCGTCACACCCAGCCCGGCACGCCGCACGCGCCCGTACTGGATGATCTGCGGGACGACGCGCTTGACGGTGTTGACCGGCACCGCGAAGCCGATGCCGGCGCTCTGCCCGGATGGTGCCACGATGGCGGTGTTGACCCCGATCAGACGTCCAGAGGAGTCGAGGAGCGGGCCGCCCGAGTTGCCGGGATTGATCGAAGCGTCGGTCTGGATGACGTCGCGAATGGTGGTGCCGGCGATCGAGCGGATCTCGCGACCGAGCGCGCTGATGACCCCGGTCGTCAGCGTGTGATCGAGGCCGAAGGGGTTGCCGATGGCCAGCACCTTCTGGCCGACGATCAGCTCGGCCGAATCGCCGATCTCGAGCGGTGTGAATTCCTCGGACGGGGCGTCGATCTTGAGCACCGCGACGTCCTTGTTGGGCTCGACCCCGATCACCTGCGCCTCATAGGTCGAGCCGTCCATCAGCGTCACGTCGAACAGATCGCCGCCGCGGATGACGTGGAAGTTGGTGACGACGTGCCCCTGCGCGTCCCAGAGGAACCCCGACCCGGACCCCTGCGGGATCTCCATCACGTTCATCGAGAAGAAGTCGCGACGCAGGCGCTTGTTGGTGACGTGGACCACCGCGCGCGAAGCGTGGCGGAAGACGTTGATCGTGTTGGCCTCGTCCGGTAGCAGATCCAGTGGCAGCGCCGGCTCCGGGTCACGGGCCTGGGCGGCGGTCTGTTCCGGCGCGCGCGCGCAGCAGACGAGGATCGCCGCCATCAGCACGCCGGTGATGGTCAGGACGTGATTGTGTGGTTGCGTCTTGACCTTCATCGAAGCATCACTCCCTACGTTCGAGATTCACGGCCCGTCCCGTCCGATCGCTGCGGTGCGCTCCAGGACCAGCACGATCGACCCGGGGCAGCGCGCCCGCGGACAGAACCCGCTGCCGTGGAGCGTGGCGGTCGCCCGTCCACCGCCGCTGACCGAGTCCGCGCCGGCGAGAACGGTGACTACCTCGAAGGCGACGCGCAGGCTGCAGGGTGCTGCCAGCACCAGCGGGATGTCGCAGTGCACCGCGACCGCCGCCTGCGTGTGGCCTGCGGGCAGAACCCGGCAGTATCCGTCGAACGCTGCCGCCAGCGAGTCGGGCACGACGGCGGTCACCAGCTCGGCGAGCGAGTGCGCCGAGCGCACCGTATCGACGTAGCTCTCGACCAGGTCCGGGACCAGCCCGCACGGGAAGCCGGGATCGGTGCGCGCATCGATCCGCACCTCCCAGACCCCGGACAGGTCGGTGTCCGCGGCACGCGCCACCGCCGGGGGCGGCGCGCCGCCGACCATGGCCGGCCAGGCGGCCAGCGCCAGCACCAGGAGCCCGGCGAGCACGCCCGTTGCGGACGCGCACGGTCGATGGCGGCCCTGTCGCTCGTGGAGACCGCCTTGCACGTCGCGTCCCTCTCCTCGATCCCGATCGTCTCGATCGGACCGGCGCATGTCGGGGCTCCGAGCGCGACGGCGGCGGGCACCGTGGCGCGGCGCCGGCGCGACCGGCCGAGTATATACGGTCGGGGAGCGGATTCGGGCGGCAAAGCCGCGGCCGGCGGGAAGGTGGATGTCAGCCATCGCCCCCGGAGGGGACCGCGTGCTGGACGCGGACGTCCGGGCCGATCCTCAATCCTCGGGCAGGTCGAACTCGAAGTCGGGATCGAGCTCGTGGACGGCCGCCAGCTGCAGCCGCAGCGGACCGAGCAGGGCCGGGTCGCGACGCTCGAGCCACTCCGAGTAGAGATCGAGCAGGTGATCGATGCGCTCGGTCAGCGCGGCCTTCTGCTCCTGCTCGTCGATCGAGGTGTGGATCTCTGCCAGGTCGCGCGCACCGAGGCGCTCGATCAGGTTGAAGTACTCCGAGCGCAGGTGGTGCAGCACGGTCACGTAGCCCGGGAAGCCGCGTGCCAGCTTGTCGAGCACGTCGGTGGCGGCGGTCTGGCGACGCGCCAGCGATCGACCGTAGGAGGCGGCGAGCTGGTAGTAGGTCCGTCCACGACCGCTCGCGGTGCGCGCCTCCGGCACCGGTGCGTCGGCCGGGGTGGGGGAGGCGGTCTCGAAGATACCGGCCTGGAGCAGCAGGTGATCGGCGTTCACCTTGTAGATCCGGTACCGGTCGCGCTGGTCGGCGGCGCGTGCCATCTCGGCGACATCGATATCGAAGGGGCTGATGTATCGGCCCGAGAGCTCCATGAAGCGCGGGTCGACGTAGTCGGCGAGGAGCCCCGCGAGGTAGACGTTGACGTCCTCGTCATAGTAGTCGGCGTTCGACAGCAGACCGGTCGCGGTGCGGCTCTTCAGGAACGCCGTCATCATGAAGAGCAGCGTCGACTGGAGTTCCCAGGTCCAGGAATCGGGATCGCGGGCGTAGAAGTCGCTCATGCTGTCCGCTCCGGGGCGTACCTGTCACGGCCGGCAGCTGCGTCCGGGGGGCCGGGGTCCGGAGTGGGCCTCGCCCACACCGTCCATGCCGAATATCGGCAGACGGTTCCCGGAGCTTTGCGACGGCCGCCGGGTGGCGCGATCGGCGGCCGGTCGACCTGGCGGGGCGTCGCGTGGGCAGGACGCCGCCGCCCGGCTGTCGCCGGACGGCGGCGTCTCGTGCGCTGGGGATGAGTGGGGGCCGACCTGCCCCGTGCGCCGCCACGCGGTCCTGCGCCTCACCGGTTGACACGTGGCGGAGCTGCCGGCCGGCCCCCGAACCGGGTCCGGGGCGGCTAGTCGGTGTCGTCCTCCGCGGCGCCGTCCGCCCGCGCCAGCGCCGCCGGGTCGGCCGGCGGCAGCAGCGCGGCGAGGCGCTCGGCGCTGGCGGCGGCGGCGTGGTGCGCCGGATCCAGCTCCGCCGCCGTCTGGAAGGCGGCGTGCGCCTCGGCCAGGCGGCCGACCTGTTCCAGCGCCACCCCGAGGTTGTTCTGCACGTAGGCGATGTCGTCCCGGATGGTGACGGCGCGCTCGAGCGCCGGCACCGCCTCCTCGAACTCGCCGCCGAGGATGTGCGCGTAGCCCAGGTTGTTCCAGGCGTAGACATTGTCGTCGCGCAACGTGCAGGCGGTCCGGAAGGCGACGATCGCGGAGTCGCGCTGGCCGGCAGCCAGGAGGGCGCGGCCGTGTACGTTCCAGCCGGCGCCGTAGTCGGTCGCCACCTCGGTCGCCTGTGTGGTCAGCTCCAGAGCATCGTCGACGAGGTCCATCTCCAGGTAGAGGCGAGCCAGGTTGACCAGCGCCTCGGGGCGGCTGCCGTCGATCTCGCGGGCCGCGATGTACTCGTGCTCGGCGCGATCGTTCTCGCCCAGCCGCTGGTAGGTCAGGCCGAGCAGATAGTGCGGGTCATAGCGCCCGGGACGCTGCCGGTTGGCGCGCTCCAACTCGATCGCGGCGGCGGCGACGTCGCGCTTCCAGAACAGCTGGCGACCGCGCTGCCAGTGGTCGACGCCCTCCTCGGGCGTGAAGTCGGGCCGCCCGGCGTATCCCCCGGCGCCCGGTGGGTCGTCCGGCGCCACGCCGTGCGTGGATTGCGCGGTGCCGCCGTTGCCGACCGCGCCGCCGTCGCCGACCGCGCCGCCGTCGCCGGAGGCGATGCCGGCGTCCGCGGCGCCGGTCGCTTTCAGCTCGGCAGCGTGCGCCGCGGCGGGGCTCCGATCGGCGCCGGATCGGGCAGCGGTGCGCGCGGCGGGCGCGGAATCCGGCGCGGGCGACGGTGCGAAGGCGAACCAGGTGACGGCGAAGACCAGGATGACCGCGGCAGTGACGAGAGCGACACGGTAGATCCGAGACATGGCATTCCTCCTCGGCGGGCTCCGCGCGCCGGGCCGACCCTCCGTCGGGGTGGGCGATGCGCGGAGCGTGTGCGGTCCGCTCGGCCGGGCCGGCTCGAGCTGCCTCGGGCGGTGATGGTGGTGTCGGCGTGCGTGCCGTCACCGATCGCCGCCCGGTCGCCGGAATCGTCACGCAGGTCGCGTACCAGCCGCCGGGCAGCGGGGAAGGACACCGAGTGGCAACACGTTAGAAGGTCAAGCCGGTGGTCGCGGGGGGAGCGGGTGGGTGCCGGGGGACACACCTGGCGACCGCGGGACACGCCGCCGCGGCTTGTCGACTACGCGGGCGGTGACGCGTCGCCGGGTCGCTCCATACCCAGATCACGCATCTTCTTGTAGAGATAGCTGCGCTCGATGCCGAGCTGGCGTGCCGCCTCGGCCATGACGCCGCCAGCGCCCCGGATGACGCGCTCGATGTGGCGCGTCTCGAAGGCGCGCACCGCTGCGCGGAGATCGAGTGGCTCGTCGCCGGGCGCCGCCGGTGACGCGACCAGGTGGGGGACCAGCCGGCGCACCTCCGCGGCGGTGAGCCGCGGGCCGTCGGCGAGGATGACCAGACGCTCGACCGTGTTGCGCAGCTCGCGCACATTGCCCGGCCAGGCGTGTGTGGCCAGCAGCTCCAGGGCGTCGCCGTCCACCGCCAGTGGCTGCCGGCCGTGGCGCTCGGTGATGCGCTCCATGAAGTGGCGGACGAGCAGCGGCAGGTCGGCGCGACGCGCGGCCAGCGGCTCGAGCACGATCGGCACGACGTTCAGCCGGTGATAGAGATCGGCACGGAACGTGCCCTCCCGGACGCGTGCCTCGAGATCCTGGTTGGTGGCGGCGATGATCCGCACGTCGACCTGGATCGGCTCGCCGCCGCCCACCCGCTCGAAGCGTCCGTCCTCCAGCACCCGGAGTAGCTTGGGCTGCATGGCGAGCGGCATGTCACCGATCTCGTCGAGGAAGAGCGTGCCACGATCGGCGAGCTCGAAGCGGCCGCGCCGTCGCGCCGCGGCGCCGGTGAAGGCGCCCTTCTCGTGTCCGAAGAGCTCCGACTCGATGAGCTCCCCCGGCACCGCGGCGCAGTTCATGACCACGAACGGCTGCTCGCGGCGGGCGCTGGCGGCGTGGATGGCGCGGGCCACGAGCTCCTTGCCGGTGCCGGAGGCGCCGAGGATCAGCACGCGTCCCTCGGTCGGGGCGACCTTGTCGATGGTGTCACGGAGCGCGCGCATGGACGGCGCGTCACCGACCAGCTGGTGATCGCCCTCGACCTGCGCGCGCAGATCGCGGTTCTCGCGCTCGAGCCGGTCACGCGCCAGGGCGTTGGCGACGACGACCGTGACCCGTTCGGCGCCGAGCGGTTTCTCGAGGAAGTCGAGCGCGCCGAGCTGTAGCGCCTGCACCGCGGTCTCGATGGTGCCGTGGCCCGACATGACGACCACCGGCAGCTCGGGATCCCGGTCCCGGAGTCGTTCCAGCGTCTCCAGGCCGTCGATGCCGGGCATGCGCACGTCGAGCAGCACCAGATCGATGCCGCCGCGTGCCGCGCGGCCGATCGCCTCCTCGCCGGAGGCGGCCTCGCTGACCCGGTGCCCCTCGCTCTCGAGGGTCATGCGCAGGGTGGCGCGCAGGTTGGGCTCGTCATCGACGATGAGGATGCGTGCCGGAGCAGGATTCACGTGGCTCTCCCGGGCTCTGGGTCGTGGGGCTTGTGCGCGGACGGCGCGGCGGGACCGGGGGTGACGTCGTCTTGGGGTGGCGCGTTGCGCGCCGCATCATCGGCCGCTGGCGGTCGCGGCCGGCGGCGACGCGGCAGGACGAGGCGGAAGGTGCTACCGGCGCCGACCGCGCTCTCGAGCTCGATCCGCCCATCGTGCTCGGCGGCGATCCGGCGGACGATCGCCAGCCCGAGACCGGTGCCGCCGGGC
>JASFRE010000297.1:0-6048 GCA_050115055.1 Candidatus Eiseniibacteriota bacterium
CCTACCTGGTGATCATGGGCGTGGCGATCCTCCTCGTGAGCTTCGATGCGCTCGGGCACGGCCTGATCGACGGGGTCGGGACGGCGCTGCGGCAGGCCTCGTTCCAGGTGGTGTCGATCATGACCACCACCGGCTACGGCACCGCCGACTTCGAGCAGTGGCCATCGCTCTCGAAGCTGCTGCTCGTGACGCTCATGTTCGTCGGCGGCTGCTCGGGCTCGACCGGCGGCGGCATGAAGGTGCTGCGGGCGCTGGTGCTCGGCAAGTTCGCCTATCACCAGGTGCAGAAGATCTTCGAGCCACACGCCGTCCTGTCGATGAAGATCGGTCGCATGACGCTGCGCGAGGAGACCGTGCGCGACATCCTCGGCTTCTTCATCCTGTTCATGGGCATCTTCATCGCCGCATCCCTGATCATGTCGATGCTCGGGCTCGACATGGTGAGCGCCACGTCGTCGGTGGCTGCGACGCTCTGCAACATCGGTCCGGGGCTCGGCATCGTCGGTCCGGCCGACGACTTCTCGACGGTGCCGCCGCTCGGCAAGCTCGTGCTTGTGGCATGTATGTTGCTGGGACGTCTGGAGATCTACACCGTCATGTCGCTGGTCGTGCCACGATTCTGGCGAGGGTAATGCCAGCATGATGATGCCCGCACTGCTCGGTCTCGCCGCCCTCCTCGGGGCGTCAGCCTTCTTCTCGGGCTCCGAGGTGGCGCTGTTCGCGCTGAATCGCATCCAGCTGCGACGTGTGCAGCAGTCGGTGCGGGCGTCCGAACGGCGCATCGCCGCACTGCTGGCGCGGCCGGCCGATCTCCTGGCGACCATCCTGGTGGGCAACACGCTGGTCAACGTGGCGACGGCCGCCGTGGTGACGTCGATCCTGCTCGGGGTGTTGCCCGCCCGGCATGCCAACGTGGCTGCCATCCTGGCCATCGTCTTCGATCTGATCATCGTCCTGGTGATCGGCGAGGTGTTGCCGAAGACGGTCGCCATCCGTGCTCCGCTCGGCACCGCGCGCTTCGCGAGCGGCGTGCTCATGGTGATGCGGACGCTCTTCCGCCCGGCGGTGCTGGTGCTGTCGGCCGTCGCCGTGGTGCTGCTGCGCTGGCTCGGGCTCCGTCCGACTCTCCGACCGGGTGGCTCGCTGGGCGACAGCGATCTGCGGCACCTGTTCGAGAGCCTCGAGGAAGGTGTCGACATCCTGGCCGAGGAGCGGCGGATCGCGCGACGCATCTTCGAGTTCTCGACCGCGAGGGCGGCCGAGGTGATGACGCCGCGGGTGGACATCCGGGCGGTCGAGCGCCACATCTCTCCGGAGTCCCTGAGGGAGGTGATCCGCGCCTCGAAGCACGCGCGATTGCCGGTCTACGACGGGAACCTGGACGAGATCATCGGTTTCATCAGCGCCAAGCAGTATCTCCTCGTTCCGGAGGCGACGCTCGACGAGCTCCTGAACCCGGTGCTGATCGTTCCCGAGCAGAAGCGAGTCAGCGACCTGTTCCACCAGATCCAGCGTCAGGCGATTTCTCTGGTCGTCGTGGTGGACGAGTACGGCCACACGGCGGGCATCATCACCAAGGAGGACCTGGTCGAGGAGATCGTCGGGGAGATCCACGACGAGTACGACGTCGAGCAGGAGCCGATCATCCAGCTGGGGCCGGGGCGCCTGCTGGTCGGTGGCCTGGTGGCGGTCGGTGACCTGGCCGAGGAGCTGGGCGTGCGGATCGAGACGGAGGCGGTGACGTTGAACGGCCTGCTTGCGGAGGTGCTGGGCCGGATCCCGGTGGCCGGCGAGGTGATCGAGCGCGGCAGGTTGATGTTCCAGGTGGGGGAGGTGCGCCGCCACCGCGTCGTGCGCTGCATCGTGCGGCTCCTCGACGTGACCGACATGGGCGAGGGGGGCGGCCACGGGGCGGCGGGGCCCGACGATCCGGGAGGAGCGGCGGGGCGGCCGGGCGGCGGCACAGTGGGTCCAGGCCCGGCGGACGGCGGTGCCGGGCACGGCGACTGGCCGCGGGGTGGGTCGGCGGCGAACGGCGGCGGGGACCGCGGGATGACTGGAGGCGAGCTGTGAGCGCAGTGGAGATCGGCTGGGCCTTCGTGCTGCTGACCGTCCTCGGGGCCGGGTTTTTCAATGGCGCCGAGCTCGGCATGCTGTCGGCCAACCGGGCGCGCCTGCGTCAGGCGGCGGAGCGAGGCCTGCCGCGAGCCCGCCTGCTCGAGCGCCTCCTCGAGGACCGGGAGCGGCTGCTCGCCACGAGCCTCATCGGGGTCAATCTGTTCATGATCTCGGGCTCGGCGGTGGCCACTTGGCTCCTGCGGACGAGCCATGGCGACCGGGGCGGCGCCATTGCCACGGTGGTGATGACGATCGTCTACGTACTGCTCTCCGAGCTGGTGCCGAAGGCGGCCTTCATGCAGCGTGCGGACCACGTCATGCCGGCCATCGCGCCCGTCCTGCGGGCGGCCATCGTGCTCCTCAAGCTACCGGTCGACGTCATGCTGAGTGGTTTCCACCGGGTCCTCGGGTACGGCGGCGGCAGTCCCTTCGTCAGCCGCGAGGAACTCCTGCAGCTGGTCAAGGACGCGGACCGGCGAAGCGGGCTCCGGCAGCGCGAGCGCAAGATGCTGCAGTCGGTCTTCGCCTTCACCCGCACGGTGGCACGCGAAGTGATGATCCCGCTGGCCGACGTGGTCGCCATCGACGCGTCGTCGCCGGTCGAGCACTGGCGCCAGCTGGTCCAGCAGAGCGGGCACACGCGCATCCCGGTCTATCGTGAGCGCCCGGACCGCGTGGTCGGCTTCGTGAACACGTTCGACCTGTTATTCGGGGCGGAGGAGCACCCGGGCGTTGCCGACTACCTGCGCCCCATCCCGATCGTGCCGGACACCAAGCGGATCGACCGACTGCTGGCCGAGCTGCAGGAACAGCGTGCCACGATGGCGGCCGTGGTCAACGAGTTCGGGGCGGTGATCGGTATCGTCACCATCGAGGACATTATCGAGGAGATCATGGGTGAGATCGTCGATGAGCACGAGGAACGCCTGCAGAAGGTCCGCGAGGTGGCGCCGGGCGTGTACCTCGTCGATGCCCGGACCGACATCGACGACCTCAACGACGAGCTCGGCCTGGAATTGCCCAAGGACCGCTACGACACGGTGGCTGGCCTGCTGCTCAGACGCTTCGGGCGCGTGCCCCGAGCCGGGGAGTCGACGGCGCTCCTCGGCGTGAGCTTCCGCGTCGAGGACGCGCACGCTTACGGCGTCACGCTCGTCCGTCTCCAGCTCGGCGAGGAGGCGCGCCGCGGGCCCCGCGGTTGACAGCCCGCGTGATCCGCCACCGGGTGATCGAGCTTGCCGCCGACCACCGGTGGCGCGCTTCGCCATGTGCTCGCCGACGCGCAACCGGGATCGCGATCAGTACGATCAAGGTCGGCGCCCCTGCTGCAAGACGATAATCAGTTGACAATTCGAAACGCCGATCGTTATCGTGACCGCGTCGCGACAAGCGCGAGTGTTTGCCCGACTGAGTCGACCGCGTCGCACGACCGGTCGATGCGGCGTGGTCAGTACGGGGAATCAGAATCGGATGGCGCACAGTCCGGAACTGGTCGACAGCAACACCGATGCCGCCGTCCAGGTCGCGTCGACGGTTCTCGACAGCCTCGACGTCGGCATCCTGGCGGTCGATGCGGACAAGCACATCACGTTCATCAATCGCATGGGCGAGGGTGTGCTCAAGATCAACCGCGTCGATGTCCTCGGTCTGGCACTCGAGGAGGTGCTCCGGACCCCGCGCAACTCGCGGTGGCTGGTCTACGATCCGGACCGGGTCTCCTCGGAACAGCTGCAGCGCGTCTGGCGGGTCAAGGACCGGCACCGTATCGTATTGCGTTCACGTACCTTACCGGTTCGGGACGCAGCCGGCGAGGTCGTCGGCTCGGCGGCGGTCTTCAGCGAGGCGTCCGACGACAGCGACGAGGAGCTCCATGCCGATCGCGATCGGTTGATGTCGCTGGGCGAGCTCTCTGCGTCCGTCGCTCACGAGATCCGCAACCCCCTGACCGGAATCCGCACCACGGTCCAGTTCGTCCAGTCGAAGCTGGGGGCCAAGGACTCGGCCCGCGAGGAGCTGGACGACGTCCTGAAGGAGCTCGACCGGATTGACCAGATCATCACCGAGCTCCTGCTCTTCGCCCGCCCGCAGCCGGTCCGCTCGGTACCGATCGAGATCAACATGCTGGTCGGGAAGACGATCGATGCGTTCGGCGCCCGGCTGGATAGCGGCGAGGTGCTCGTCAAGCGGGCGCTGACCGAGCCGCTGCCGCCGGTGGTCGGGGACTCCGACATGCTCGGACAGGTGGTCTTCAACCTGGTCTCCAACGCCATCGAGAGCATGCCGCGGGGCGGCGAGCTCCGGGTCGCCACGAGCGTCCGGCGCAGTCCATCCGGCAAGCGGCGCGTCAACATCTTCATCTCCGACCGGGGTCCGGGGGTGTCCGAGGAGATCGCGGACAAGATCTTCAATCCGTTCTTCACGACGCGCTCCATGGGGACCGGACTGGGCCTGTCGGTGTCGCTGCAGATCGTGCGGGCTCATGGTGGCAACCTGACCTTCCGCAACCGGCGGGCAGGGGGCGCCACCTTCCGCATGAGCCTGCCGGTCGACCAGCCGGAGGAGGCGAGCTCGTGACCTTCTCGGTCCTGGTGATCGATGATGAGCGCTCGATCCGGTCATCTCTCGAGCGGGTCCTGTCGAGCGCCGGCTACCGGGTCGAGACGGCGGCGACGGTTGCCGACGGGCGGCGTCTGCTCGGATCGTACCTGCCGGATGTCGTGATCATGGACCTCAAGCTGCCGGACGGGAACGGTGTCGAGCTGCTGCATGAGATCCAGTCGCTGGGCAGCGACATCGAGACCATCGTCATTACGGCGTACGGGGATGTCGAGTCCGCGGTGGGCGCCATGAAGGCCGGCGCCGGCGATTTCCTGAAGAAGCCCTACAGCATGGACGAGCTGCTGCTGGCCTTGCGTGGAGCTTGCAAGAAGGTCTCCGGCGGCAAGCTGCTCGACGGCTACCGGCGGCGGGCGCTCCAGGACTTCCGGGCGGCGCGACTGATCGGCGGCTGCGACGCCATGCGGGCGGTCGGCGAGCTGATCGGGAAGGTGTCGGCGAGTGACGCGACGTCGGTGCTGATCGAGGGCGAGTCAGGGACCGGCAAAGAACTGGTCGCCCGGTCGATCCACTACAAGAGCGCCCGAGCGGACTACGCCCTGATGGAGGTCAACTGTTCGAGCTTCCAGGACAACCTGCTGGAGAACGAGCTCTTCGGCCATGAGCGCGGTGCTTTCACCGATGCCCGGGAGATGAAGAAGGGGCTGGTCGAGCTCTGCGATCAGGGGACGCTGTTCCTCGATGAGGTCGCGGAGATGTCGGCCCCGGCGCAGGCGAAGTTGCTGCGCTTCCTCGATCAGAAGAGCTTCAAGCGGCTCGGCGGAACCCAGGATATCGCGGTCGATATCCGCATCGTCGCGGCGACCAACAAGGGGCTGGCGGACTGCGTGTCCCGTGGCGACTTCCGGGAGGACCTCTACTACCGCCTCAAGGTGGTCTCGATCCACATGCCGCCGTTGCGAGAGCGCGGCAGCGACATCCTCGAGCTCGCCGAGCACTTCCTTGCCGTCTACAACCGCAAGTTCGAGAAGAAGTTCAGTCGCATCAGTCCGGCCACCCGCAAGCTCCTTGCCGCCTACCCGTGGCCCGGCAACGTCCGCGAGCTGCAGAACGTCATCGAGCGCGTGGTGCTACTCGAGAATGCGCGCGAGGTGCGGCCCGAGATGCTGCCGCCGGAGATCACGTCGATGGCGGATACGGTGGCCGATCGGATGCTGCCGCTCGACCAGGTCGAGGCGAACCACATCCGACGTGTCCTCGAGGCAACCGGCGGCAACAAGTCGCGGACAGCTCGGATCCTCGGCATCTCCCGCCAGAGTCTGCTCGATCGCTTGAAGCGTTATGCACTGCAGGATTCCTCCGGCTCGCGCGCCA
>JASFRE010000298.1:0-6003 GCA_050115055.1 Candidatus Eiseniibacteriota bacterium
CAGCGCCACCGACCACTGGGCAGCCCGAAACCAGAAGCGGCGGGCGGCGAGCAGCTCGACCAGCGCTTCGACGCCGTCACCCCAGTCGGTATCGAACGGGCGCCGGGTGACGGCCGGCCTGAGCAGGCGGAGCGCCCGGTCGTCGTGACCCAGCTGCCAGGCCGCCCGGCCACCGACCAGGCCCGCCACCCGGCGGACGTCGGGCGGGGTCTCCGGCAGCGCCAGCTGGCGCTCGGCCAGCTCGAGGGCCGCCGCCGGGCGTGCCTCGCGCGCGGCGCGCCGCAGCGCCTCGACGCGTCCTGCAGGGTCGCTGGGTGGCGGGGTCGCCGCCGTCTGGGCCGCCGCGTCGACGGTCAGCCCCGCCAGCGCCAGCCCGAGCAGCACCAGCCCGCGACACCGCACCTGCGCTCCCGATCGCTCCGTCCGTGTCATGGCGCTCACTGAGCTCCTCCCCCGGTCTCACGGCCATCCCCGAGCGCCCGGTGGGCGCGGGCCAGATCGACGTAGTGCCGCGCAGCATACAGGATCTCCCGGTCCGAATCAGGTGACAGCTTGCGCTTGACGACCGCCGGCGTGCCGGCCACCAGCGTGCCGGGAGGCACGCGTGTGCCCTCGCGCACCACCGCGCCGGCGGCGATGACGGCACCGCGACCGACGACGACGTCGTTCAGCACGACCGCTCCCATGCCGACCAGGCAGCGCTCCTCGATCGTGCAGCCGTGAAGGATGGCGCGATGACCAACGGTGACGTCGGCGCCGATGCGTACCGGACAGCGGCCGGTCTCGACGTGCAGGATCGATCCGTCCTGGATGTTGGTGCGCTCCCCGATGCGGATCCAGTGGACGTCACCGCGGACCACGCACCCGTACCAGATGCTGGCATCGCGTGCGACGACGACGTCACCGAGGATCACGGCATCGGGTGCAATGAAGGCAGCGACGTCGACGGCGGGGGCGTGACCCTCGAAGGAGCGGATCATGACGGGCCGGCAGGATGGGTGGGACGGGTGGCTAGAGCTGGAATCTCCCGAAGTCCTCGGGACTCATTCCCTCGAGATGCCGCCGCAGCTCGGCGGCACGCTCCTCGGCCGAGGGCTTGGTGGTCTGGAAGGGACCGACGCGTCCTCCCTGGTCGTCGAGCAGCTGCTCGGCGACGAAGATCGGCGCGTTCTCGCGCAGCGCGACCGCGATCGAGTCGGACGGGCGGGCATCCACGGTCACCAGCTCCCGCTCGCCCTGCAGCAGGATGGTGGCGTAGAACGTGTTGTCCTTCAGGTCGGAGATCAGGATCTTGACGACGTTACCGTGCAGCCCGCGGATCACGGTGCTCAGCAGATCATGGGTCAGCGGGCGCTGGAAGCGCTTGCCGGACAGGCCCATCGCGATGGCGTTCGCCTCCGTGGCACCGATCCAGATCGGCAGCACACGGTCCCCGTCCGTCTCCTTGAGGACCACGACCGGGCTGTTGGTGTTCTCGTCGATCATCAGGCGCGCCACCTGGACCTCGATCACGGTGTCACGTCTCCAGTCTCCGCCGTGCCGCCGGTCGGTGCGGGGGCAGCCGGATCCTCCGGCTCCCGGCCGTCGTCATTGTCGAGCATCCACCGGGCCGAGTCAACCAGGTCGGACCCGGGATGATCGCGCAGGAGTTGCTCGAGCTCCGCACGGCCACGCTCGCGATCACCAAGCTCCTCGATGTAGACGAAGCCGCGCATGAAGCGCGCCTGGGCCGCGTAGCGCTCGTCCACGTCGAGGTCGAGGATCTGCTGGTAGATCGACAGACGCTCCTCCGCATCGGCAGTCTCCTGCGCGCGCTCGAAGAGTCGCTTGGCCTGCTCGACGTGATAGCGGTCCTCGCCGTACAGCGCCTCCTCGTCGACCTCGACGGCGTTGCGCCGGCGCAGCGAATCGAGCGTCGCCGCCTGGATCTCGCGGAAGCGGACCGGGTACAGCCGGCGTGACAGCGACTCCCAGACCGTCTCGAGCGGCCGGACCCGCCCGGGCTGGTGCGACTCGATGACGACCACGTGATACCCGAGCTTGGTGGCGATCGGCTCGGAGATCTCGCCCTCATCGAGCGCCATCACCGCCTCGACGAACGACTCGTCCGCACCCAGACCCCGCACCGGCGCACCGCGTGACACGACGCCGATCGACCCGCCGAGGTTGCGCGTCGTCTCGTCGATCGAGCGCTCGAGCAGCGAGTCGAGGGGCACACCCTCGAGCAGGCGGTCGCGAACCTCGCGCGCCTCGCGCTCGGTCGCGAGGACGATCTGCCGTCCCGTCACCCGTTCGGCGACCCTGAACTCCTCGGGGTGCTCGTCATAGTAGCGTTCGATGTAGGCGGAATCCGGCTGGGCGCGCGGGCGCAGGACCCGCTCGCGATAGATGTTGGCAAGCAGCTGGCGGCGCGCATCGGCGAGCACGGCACGGAACTCCGGCTCGCGGTCGAGGCCCATCGACTCGGCCGCCCGGGTGAGCAGCAGCTCGTCGATCAGGTGGTCGAGCAGCTCGCGCCGGTGCTCGGGCTCCTCGAGACTGGCACGTGCCGCCGGCGGCATGGCGCCGATGCGGAGCTCGAGATCGACGAGGTGGATCGAGTCGTCACCGACCCGTGCCACCTCGGGGCTCGCCGGGCGCTCCACCGACCGGCCACGCCAGGCGACGAGGAGCAGCAGCACGCCGAGCAGGCCGAGGGCGACCAGTCGCACCACGAGCTTCATGGCTACGCCTCGCTGGCCTCGACGTGGACCTGGACCTCGGCGCTGACATCGGCGCCGAGCCGGATCTCCACCGGATAGACGCCGACCTCCTTGATGTGCTCTTCGAGCTGGATCGCCTTGCGATCGACCTCATGACCGGCCTCGGCCAGCGCGCCGGCGATCTCGGAGCGCGTCACCGAGCCGTACAGCCGCCCCTCCTCGGAGGCCTGCGCGCGCAGGCGGAGCTCCAGCCCGTCGAGCCGCGCCTTGACGAGCTCGGCCGCGCCGCGCTGCTTCATGTCGCGGCGCTCGCGGATCTTGAGCTCCTCCTTGAAGATCGCCTCGCCCGCGCAGCTGGCATCGACGGCCAGCCGGTTGGGGATCAAGTAGTTGCGCGCGAAGCCTCGCGCCACCTGGACGCGCTTGCCGCGCTCGCCCAGGCCCTTCACCTTCTCGAGCAGGATGACCTCCATGGCTCTCCTCGCAGTCTGCTTGGGCCCGTACCGTCCGTGCGGCAGGGCCACGTCCATCAGGCCGCCGGTCCGCCGGACGCCGCGGACCCCGTGTCGTCGAGCTCCAGCTTGCGAAAATCGAACCACATGTCGAGCATGCCGAGCCCCGCGACGATCACCTGGAGCGGTACCGCGATCATCAGCGGGACGACGATGGCTGCCCCGAGCAGCTGCCACCGTCCCGGCACCCCGCGCGCCTCGAGCGCGTAGCGGATCACCGCCACGCCCTCGACGAAGAAGGCGCCGCCGTGCACGACGCACAGGTTGGCGCCGATGGTGCGCGGCAGCGGCGCATCCAGCCCCCAGCCGATCACCACCAGCACCAGGCCGGCGACCAGCGTCCAGATGACGGCGAACGGCAGGCGCCAGCTGGCGAGGGGTGCGGGCCGCCGGAGCGGTACGCCGAGACGCGGGAAGACGCGCGCCGCGACCCCGTAGCACAGCGCCATCACCGCCACGACCAGCATGGCGTTGAAGGCCGGCATCAGCGTGAGGGCGATGTCGACCAGCGCGTCCGGGTCCGGTGCACCGGCCGGCCACTCGATCGCGCCGCGTCCGCCGGTGAGGATCTCGAGCAGCTCGGCGCGCAGCGCCGCACGGTCCTCGGCCGCGATGAGCGCCGCCATCAGCAGCCCCACCGGCACGCCGGCCCCGGTCACCACGACCGCCGGGCGCAGGCGCGAGGCGGCGGCGAGCCCCATCAGGAAACCGCCGGCGACCGGCGGCAGCCAGTGCACCGGGGCGGCACCGCCGAGGGTGCCGACCAGCGCCACCGACAGCGAGCCACTGACGCCGAGGATCGGTGACCTGAGGGTCGCGTACATGACGACCAGGGTCATCAGGGCGAGCACCGCGAGATCCATGTCGGTCCTCTGCCGCGCGCCCCCGGCCAGCGGTCGGTCGCCGCCGGGCACGCGACGCGATGCTCAGCGCAGCTGGTCGCTGGTGAACGGAAGCATCGCCAAGATGCGTGCGCGCTTCACCGCGGTCGTGATCTGACTCTGGTGCCGGGCGCAGGTTCCCGAAATGCGACGCGGGACGATCTTGCCCCGATCGGTGACGAAGCGCTGCAGGCGCCGCTCGTCCTTGTAGTCGACGTAGTCGACCTTCTCCACGCAGAGCTTGCAGACCTTCTTCTTGGCCTGCCGCGGCTCTCGTCCTCTTGCCACGTCCGTACCTCCCTCTATCCGGGCCCGTGCTAGGCTTTCGACTCCGTGTCGGCGGCGGCGGGCGACGTCTCCTTCGCGGACGGCTTGTCGGCCTGACTCTCGCGCGAGCGCCCACGCGACTCGCGATGGCGGTCGCGGCCACGATCGCGGTCATCGTCCCGATCGTCATCGCGGAAACGATCGCGGCGGCCGTGCCGGTCGCCGCGCCCGTGCCGTCCCTCGTGCTCGTCGTCACGCTCGTCCTGGCCGGGAATCGACGCCGGACCGCGGCTCAGCACCGTCAGGTGACGCAGCAGGGAATCGTTGAGCTGGAAGCGGCGCTCCAGCTCCTCGAGCACGCCGACTTCCGACTTGTAGCGGATCAGCGAGTAGATGCCCTCGCGCTTCTTCTGGATCTCGTAGGAGAGGCGACGGCGCCCCCAGCGCTGCACGTCGAGCACCTCGCCACCCCCCTCGGTGATCACGTTGCTGACCGTCTCGATCTCCCGGTCGATGTGCGCGTCATCGAGCGACGCGTCGAGGACCACGACGGTTTCGTACTCCCTCAACTTCCTACCTCCTGGTTGACAGGGCCCTCCCGCGAGGGCCGGGCGCGCCTCCGGCTCAGCCGGTCTCCCGCGCCGCATTGAAACGGTTCATCGCCTCGCCGATCCCGGCCTCGAGGACGGTCTCCACGGCCTCGACGGCCTCCTCGATCGTCCGTTCGATGATCGTGCTCTCCGTCTCGCCGAACTCCTCCAGCACGTAGGCGCGGAGCTCCTCGCTCTCCACGTCACCACCGATCCCAACGCGCAGTCGCGGAAAGTCCTGGCTCCCGAGCGCCTCGATGATCGAGCGCAGGCCGTTGTGTCCGCCGTCACCACCGCGCCGCCGGAGACGCAGGCGGCCCAGCGGCAGATAGACGTCGTCGGCCACCACGAGGAGCGCCTCGACGGGCAGGGGCTCCAGCTCGAGGAGCACCCGCACCGCCTCGCCCGAGCGGTTCATGTAGGTCAGCGGCCGCACCAGGGCGACCGGCCGCCCGGTGCACTGACCGCGACTCAACTCGAGCGGACCGCCCTGCTCGAACGCCGGCAGGCCGTGGCGCCGGCGCAGCCGGTCGACGACGCGGAAACCGACGTTGTGCCGCGTGCGCGCATAGCGGGGTCCCGGATTGCCGAGCCCCACCACCGCCAACACCGATCAGGACTCCTTGGACGCCTCGGAGGACTCGCCCCCGTCGCCCTCGCCGGCGGCCTCGCCCTCGGCCTCGGCCTCGGCAGCGGCGGCGGCCTCCGCGGCCTCCTCGGCCGCGGTCTTCACCAGACGCGGCGGGATCACCGCCACGACCATGGTGCGCGGTTCCTCGAGCACGGTGATCGACTCGCGGTCGACCGCCAGGTCCTCGACATGGATCGAGTCGCCGATCTTGAGCTCGGTGACATCGATCTCGATGACCGGCGGGATCGCTCCCGGCAGGCATTCGATCTCGATGGCACGCAGATGGTGCTCGAGAATGCCGCCCTCCGTCTTGACACCGTAGGGAGTGCCCGTGACGTGCAGCGGCACCTCGACGTTGATGGTCTCGGTCAGCGAGATGTGCTGCAGATCCACGTGCAGGATGCGACCGTTGACGGGATC
>JASFRE010000299.1:0-5985 GCA_050115055.1 Candidatus Eiseniibacteriota bacterium
GTGTCATGATCGGCACCTCGCGCGCCAACCCCGGCAAGGCGATCGGCTGTCAGGCGGACCTCGACGATCCCCAGAAGACCGCCAAGCTGCGCAACATCTACACGGCGCTCGTCGATCTGGGGATCGACGCGCTGGTCTCGATCGGCGGCGACGACACCCTGAAGACGGCCAACTACCTGTTCGAGTTCCAGAAGCGGCTGCCGGCCGACGCCAAGCGGGTGCACATCGTCCACCTGCCGAAGACGATCGACAACGACTACGAGGGCATCGACTTCACCTTCGGCTACTTCACCGCCGTCGACTTCATGGGCAAGGAGCTGCAGAACCTGCGCGCCGACGCGGCGGCCTCCAACAGCTACTTCATCGTCGAGGCCATGGGGCGCAAGGCCGGCTGGCTGGCCTACGGGGTCGGGATCGCCGGCGAGGCCAACCTGATCCTGTCGGTCGAGGACATCGACGACAGCCTGATGGTGGAGGACGAGTTCGTCGACCCCGAGTCGGGCGAGCGCATCGTCAATCGAAGGCTCGACCTCGACAAGCTCGTCAACCGGATCGTCGACATGGTCCTCGGGCGCGAGCAGCACGAGAAGAAGGGCTTCGGCACCGTCGTTCTTGCCGAGGGACTGGGCGAGCTGCTGCCGGAGCGGCTGATCCACGATATCGCCAAGGACGAGCACGGCCACATTTCGATCGGCAAGCTCGATATCGGCAAGCTGGTGGCGAAGCTGGTCGGTGACAAGTACGAGGCGGTGACCGGCCGCAAGAAGAAGGTGACCGGCCTGCAGCTCGGCTACGAGTCGCGCTGCTGCCCGCCGCACGCCTTCGACGTGATGCTCGGCAGCCAGCTCGGCATCGGCGCCTACCGCGCGCTCATCGAGGAGCAGCTCGACGGGCACATGGTGAGCGTCACCGGGCAGCTCGATCTGAGCTACGTCCCCTTCGAGATGCTCGTCGATCCCGAGACGCTGCGCACGACGGTCCGCTTCATCAAGCCGGGCTCCGACTTCCACAAGCTGGCGCGCTTCCTCGAGACGCGGACCGAGCGCATCGGCGAGACGATGCCGCAGCTCGCGTGAGTCGCACGGGGCGCCGACCTGCAGGGACAATTGCAGGTCGCGCCGTGCGCTTGAGGCTTGACGTGGGGACCGTCCGGAGCAGAATCGGGGGAGTGGATCCCCGACGGGGATCGGCGAGACGCTTGCCGATCGCCCCCCGATCGGTGCGAGCCCGGGTCGAGTGTGAGCGCCCGGGCTCGCGGTGTGTCTGCCTCTGCGATCGAGTCGCAACTCCATCGCCCTGAAAACCGCGTCACGCCACGCCCTGGCACCCCACGGGGCGGGATCTGCAATCCCCGCAGATTTCTGCAATATGAATTGCAACTCCTGTCGTGCACATGCTCGGGGCGGCATGCGGCACGGAGCTGTATGATTGATAAGAGCTTGAGCGGCGGCCCGGGCTCGATCGACCGGCATGCTGGCCGCCATCCACTCGTCACGATGCTGATTCCCTCGGATCCATCGCCATCCCGGGTCGAGCTCCGCGGTGCCGTCCACGCCGCGTCCCCTGTCGATACCGGCGCGCATGCGTGCCCCGAGTCCATCGCATGCCAACCCTGAGGAGGAAGACGCACATGCATTCCCGCCCAGCGTGGTTATCGATCCTTGCGGTCCTGGCGGCGCTGCTGTCCGCTACCCTGCCGGCCGCCGCGGAGACCATCGAGTTCGAAGGCACGACCGGCATCGCCGGCATCACGCTCGACGCCCAGCGCATGACCGGTGTCGACATCCACTACGAGATCGGCTCGTTCATGATCGAGCCGCTCGACGTCGGCGGCCAGACGATGCAGAAGATCTCGCTGCCCGGCGTCTTCCTCCCGAACGACGCCGGCGCGCCCGACCTGCCCGGTCTGGGACGCTACATCGCCGTTCCCGAGGGCGCGACCGCCCAGGTCGAGATCGTCGATGCGCACGTCGAGACGTTCACGGACATCGACGTCGCGCCGGCCTTCGTGATCCCGCACGAGAACGAGGACGGGCCGCTGGTCTACGAGAAGGACCTCGCGATCTACGAGCGCGACGCGCTCTATCCCGACAGCCCGGTCCGGGTGTCGGAGCCCGGTGAGATGCGCGGCGTCGATTGCGTCATCCTCGGCCTGACCCCGTTCCAGTACAACCCGGTCACCAGGGAGCTCCAGGTCTACACCGAGCTCGACCTCCGGGTGACGTTCGAGGGTGGCAGCGCTGTCTTCGGCGACGACCGGCTGCGCAGCCGCTGGTGGGAGCCGGTGCTGGCCGAGCATCTGCTGAACTACGGGTCGCTGCCCCAGATCGACTTCAACGCGCGCCTCAGGGAGGCGGCCGCCGGCGACCGCAACGGCTGGGAGTACATCATCATCACGCCGGACGACCCGGACTTCATCGCCTGGGGCGACACGCTCAAGGCCTGGCGCAAGCTCGAGGGCATCTCGACCGAGTGCTTCACGACCACCGACATCGGTGGTACCTCGTCGGCGATCATCGAGGCCTTCCTGAATGACGCCTACGCCAGCTGGGACCCGGCCCCGGCCGCCTTCCTGATGCTCGGCGACTACCCGAACTCGGGAGACCGTGACACCGGGCTGACGTCGCCGACCTGGAACGGCTACTGCATCTCCGACAACATGTACGCCGACGTCGACGCCGACGACCTGCCCGACATGTTCCACGGGCGCATCACCGCCCGCGATGCCGCCGATCTCGAGACCATGATCGGCAAGATGCTCGACTACGAGCGCGCGCCGTACACCGACCCGGACTTCTACGATCACCCGGTGATCGCCGGCGGCTGGCAGACCGAGCGCTGGTTCATCTTCTGCACCGAGATCTGTCACGGACACCAGGAGCTGATCCTGGGCAAGCACCCGGTGCGCGAGTACGCCATCTACTCGGGCACGCCGGGCACCGTCTGGTCGACCAACGCGAACACCAGCATGGTTCTCAACTACTTCGGGCCGAGCGGGCTGGGCTACATCCCGTCGACGCCGTCGCACCTCACCGACTGGGGCGCCAACGCCACCCGCGTCAACAACGACCTGAACGCCGGTGCCTACCTGATGCTGCACCGTGACCACGGTTACGAGAGCGGCTGGGGCGAGCCCGACTACTCGACCAGCGATCTCGGCGGGCTCCACAACGAGATGTACCCGTTCATCTTCACCATCAACTGCCTGACCGGCAAGTACAACTGGTCGAACGAGTGCTTCGGCGAGCGCTTCCACCGCATGAGCCACGGCGCCCTCGGGCTCATCGCGCCGTCCGAGGTCTCCTACTCGTTCGTCAACGACACCTTCATCTGGGGCATGTGGGATTCGATGTGGCCGGAATTCATGCCGACCTACGGTCCCTATGATCCGCCGAGCCGGTTCGCCACCGACCTCAGGCCGGCGATGGGCATGGCCAACGGCAAGTACTTCCTGCAGGCCTCGAGCTGGCCCTACAACCCGTCCAACAAGGACGAGACGGAGCATCTGTTCCATCACCACGGCGACACCTTCCTGCGCATGAACTCCGAGGTGCCGACCCCTCTGGCGGTGACGCACGACCCGGTCATGCTGATCGGCGTCGGCGGCTTCACGGTGCAGGCGGACGAGGGCGCGGTCGTGGCGCTGACGGTCGACGGCGAGATCATCGGGGTCGCCGAGGCCTCCGGCCTGCCGGAGGAGATCCCGATCGTCCCGCAGACGATGCCGGGTGACCTGCGGGTCGTCGTCACCAAGGCCAATCACTACCGCTACGACACGCTGGTGCCGATCATCCCGCCGTCGGGTCCCTACCTGGTGTTCGACGGCTGCGAGGTGATGGACGCGGGCGGCGATGCCGACGGCATCCTGGATGCGGGCGAGGTGCCCGACCTCATGGTGACGCTCGAGAACGTGGGCATCGAGGGCACCACCAACGTCTCCGGCATGCTGTCGACGGACGACACCTACGTGGACGTGACCACGGCCCAGGTGGCGTTCCCGGACATCGCTGCCGGCGAGCAGGGGACGTCCTCGACGCCGTTCGCCCTCGCGGTGACCGGGGACGTGCCGGACGGCCATCAGGTCGCGTTCGTCCTGACGGCCAGCGCCACCGAGGGCGAGTGGACCAGCAACTTCACGCTGCCGGTCCAGGCGCCGGTCGTGGTGGCGGGCTCGATCACCGCCACCGAGGAGACCGGCAACGGCAACGGCCGGCCGGATCCGGGCGAGACCGTGGCCGTCACCGTGACGATGACCAACATCGGACACTCGGCGACGCCGGCCCTCGACGGGGTGCTGACCACGACCCACCCGGACGTCACGGTGGTCAACGGCAGCGCCACCTGTCCGCCGATCCCGATCGGCGGCGACGGCGCCCTGGGGACGTTCATGCTCGAGATCGCGCCGAGCTGCCCGAGCCCGGAGCAGGTCCTCGTCGATCTCGGAGTGTCGAACCCGAACGGCTTCGTCGCCAACCTCGGCTACGAGTTCTCGGTCGGGCCGTGGTTCGACGACGGCGAGGCCGATCGCGGCTGGGCGCTCGGCGTCAGCGGCGACAACGCCTCGACCGGCATCTGGGTGCGCGAGGACCCGGTCGGTACCTACTCCTCGACGGGTGGCCTGCCGGTGCAGCCGGAGGACGATCACACGGATCCGGGCACCGTCTGCTTCGTGACCGGTAACGCGCCTCCGGGCTCGTCGGTCGGCACCAACGACGTGGACGGCGGGCGGACGACGCTGGCGACGCCGGTCTTCGACCTGACCAACGCCGTGTCGGCGAACCTCACCTACTGGCGCTGGTACACCAACGACCTGGGCAACTCGCCGGGCGAGGACTACTGGACGGTCGACGTCACCGACGACGGCTCGGCCTGGACGCATCTCGAGTACACGCTGGACAGCGAGAACAGCTGGACCGAGTACTCGTTCAACCTCGGTGACTTCATCGCCTTCACCGACCACTGCCAGGTGCGGTTCATCGCCGCCGACGAGATCAATGGCTCGCTGGTCGAGGCGGCGGTGGACGACATCATGATGGATGTCGTCTACCAGGGCAGCGCGTCGACCGGCCCGGTCGACGTCGACGCCGTCCGCATCGCCAACGGCATCGTCCGCACGGCGCCGAACCCCTTCAACCCGAACGTCCGCATCACCTACCGCGTCGGCCGCGAGACCGACGTGGCGCTCCGCGTCTACGACGTCAACGGGCGCATGGTGCGGAAGCTGGTCGAGGACGTCCTCCCGGCCGGTGAGCACACGGTCGTCTTCGACGGCCGGAACGGGGGCGGCCAGGCGCTGGCCTCCGGCGTCTACTTCCTCTGGATGGAGACGCCCGACTTCGCGCAGGTCAGGCAGCTGACCCTGCTCAAGTAGACACGTACGCCGAGGCGGCCGGGCAGGGGACTCGAGGAGGCTCGGGTCCCCGTCCGGCCGCCGACTATTACGCGCTCATGACGCGCGCTCATGACGCGTCCGACACGAGGAGCTCGACCCGCATGTTGACCCCCCGACCCGCATCCAGATCGATCGTGACCGCGCTCTTCGTGGCGCTCCCGCTGGCGCTCGCCACCCTGGCCGGCATGCTGGCCGGCGCGCCGGCCGTCGTGGCGGCCGCCGGCGCGACGACGACCGTCGACCTGCCGGGCTCGACCGACCGGCCCGGTCTCACCGTCACCGCCCAGGACCCGACCGGCGTCACCCTGCACTTCGAGATCGGCGCCATGACCCTCGAGCCACTCGAGCTCGAGGGCGGGTCCTACACCCAGGTCTCCTCGCGCGTCTCGATGCCGGAGGCGATCGTGCCGCGCGACGCCGGCGCCCCGGACCTGCCCGGGATCGGGCGCTGGGTGGCCGTGCCGCGCGGCGCGACGGCGGTCGTCCGGACGAGCGGCGTGCGCACGACGACGCTCGACGACGTGCGCGTGGCGCCGGCACCGGTGATCCCGCGCGAGACCGATGACGGGCCGCTGGTCTATGCCGAGGACCCG
>JASFRE010000300.1:0-5978 GCA_050115055.1 Candidatus Eiseniibacteriota bacterium
GCGTGAGGTCCGCGTCATCGAGGCGGACCTGTGGCTCGCCAACCGCATGCGGGCGCTCATGGAGCTCTATCGCACCATGACCCACGATCTCAAGGCGCCCCTGAACGCGACGATGATCAACCTCGACCTGCTGCGCCGCAGCCTCGACCGGAAGATCCGTTCCGGCGAGGAGGACGCGGAGGCACGCACGGAGCGTTTCCGGTACCTCGACCTGGTGCAGAGCGAGCTCGCACGGCTGAGTCGCTCGCTCCAGAAGTTCATCGCGCATGCCGGCCAGGCGACCGCGTCGCGCAGCGAATTCGATCTGCGACGGCTGGTTCGCGAGGTCGTGCAGCTCATGCAACCCTACGCCCGCCAGCAGCAGATCGAGCTCCGGCTCGAGATCACCGACTCGGGGATCCCGTCGTTCGGCTATCGCGATCGTCTGCACCAGGCGTTGATCAACGTCGTCATGAACGGGATCGAGGCGATGCCGGACGGTGGCGTCATCGACATCGACCTCCACCACACCGGTGAGCGCGCCGTCCTGACGATCCACGACCACGGCGTCGGCATGGAGCGCGAGCAGCTCGAGAAGGCCTATCACCTGCACGTGACCAGCAAGCAGGGTGGCTCCGGCATCGGGCTCTTCATCACACGCGCCATCATCGTCGAGCACGGCGGCGAGATCACCCTGGCGAGCACGCCGCACGTCGGCACGACCGTGATGATCCAGCTGCCGATCGCCGGCCATGGTGATGGGCTTGGCGAGGCCGACCAGGACGGCTAGCCAGTTCCGGGAGCTCTCAGGATGCCGGTCGCACTGCTGGTGGAGGACGATCCGGGTTCGCGCGAGTCGCTCGCGGAGTGGATCGAGCAGCACGGTTTCAGCGTGCGCACCGCCGATTCGGTCGCCGCGGCGCGCGCCCGCCTGGCCGAGGAGCACCCCCACCTGCTCGTCCTCGACATGAAGCTGCCCGATGGCGACGGGCTCGAGCTGCTCGACGTGATCGACCGCGGTGCGACCACCGAGATCGTCGTCATCACCGGTCATGGCTCGATCGACAGCGCCATCGATGCGCTGCATGGCGGGGCGGTCGACTACCTGACCAAGCCGGTCGAGCTGCCCCGGCTGCGCCGCATCCTGAGCCGGGTCGAGCACACCTGCGAGCTGCGCGGAGAGGTCCATGCGCTGCGCGAGCAGCTGCGTCGCCTTGGTCGCTTCGGTGAGATCATCGGCGCGTCGAGGATCATGCAGCCGGTCTACGACCAGATCGAGCGCGTCGGCCCGACCGACGCGACCGTCCTGGTCCAGGGCGAGACCGGTACCGGCAAGGAGCTGGTCGCCCGCTGCGTGCATGACCTGAGCCGGCGGCGGGGCGGACCGTTCCTGCCGATCAACTGTGGCGCCGTACCAGCCAACCTGATGGAGTCCGAGCTCTTCGGCCACGAGAAGGGCAGCTTCACCGGTGCCACCCGCTCGCACGAGGGCATCTTCGAGCGGGCCAGCGGCGGTACGCTGTTTCTCGACGAGGTGACCGAGATGCCCGTCGAGCTGCAGGTCAAGCTGCTGCGCGTGCTGGAGACCGGCCGGCTGCGGCGCGTCGGCGGCGATCGCGAGATCGAGGTCGACGTGCGCCTGATCGCCGCCACCAATCGGGATCTCAACGACGCCGTCGCGGAGCACAAGCTGCGCCAGGACCTCCTCTACCGGCTGATGGTCTTCCCGATCGAGCTGCCGCCGCTGCGCGCGCGAGGCCGTGACATCGATCTGCTCGCCCAGAGCATCCTCGACGAGCTGAACGCCGAGCAGGGCAGTGACAAGGAGCTCACCGCGGCTGCCCGGCAACGCCTGCGCGACCACGACTGGCCGGGCAACGTGCGCGAGCTGCAGAACGTCGTGCAACGCGCCTTCATCATGGCCGGCGAGCAGATCGAGCTCCCCGATCTGCCGCTCTCCGGTCGCCGCGAGCCGCGCCGTCCGGATGCCGGGGAGGAGGCGACCGGTGGCATCTGGATCGAGGTCGGCCAGTCGGTCCGCGAGGCCGAGCGACGCCTGATTCTCGCCACCCTCGAGCGCACCGACGGCGACAAGAAGGAAGCGGCGGAGCTGCTGGGAATCAGCCTGAAGACCCTCTACAACCGGCTCCACGCCTACGCCGCCGAGTCCGAGGAGTCCGGGGAGTCCGAAGCGTCCGGGGAGTCCTCGTCGGAACCGGAGCGCCCGGCGCCGGACTCGCCGGAGGCGCCGCCGGACACCGCTGCGTCGCCCTCGGCCGGCTGACCGGCGCGACCCGAGCCCGCCGAGCCGATGCCGAGGAGCTCCATGACGCGAGGCCCCATGAGCTCCTCGTGCTCCTGGAGAGCGCTGGCGACGCGCTCGAGGCCATCCCGGTGTTCCTCGAGCAGTGCCCTCGCGGCATCGAAGGCGTTGCGGATGATCTTCGCGACCTCCTCGTCGATTTCCTGGGCGGTGTTCTCGCTGTAGGGCCGTACGTGTGCCAGGTCCTCGCCGAGGAAGACGTGCCGCCGCTCGCCGCCGAGCGCGAGATGTGCGAGTCCATCGCTCATCCCCCACTCCAGCACCATGCGCCGGGCCAGGCGTACGGCCTGCTTGAGATCATTCTCGGCCCCGCTCGTGGCGGTGTCGAGCACCAGCATCTCCGCCGCCCGCCCGCCGAGCATGACGACGATGCGATCCTGGATGTACTCGCGCGAGTAGACGTAGCGGTCACCTTCCGGTAACTGCTGCGTGACACCCATCGCCTGGCCGCGCGGCACGATCGTCACCTTGTGAAGCGGATCGGCGTGCGGCGATGCCGCCGCCACCACGGCGTGGCCGGCCTCGTGATAGGAGAGAATCCGCACCTCTTCGGGGGTGAGCGTCACGCCCTCGCGCTCGATGCCCATCAGGATCTTGTCGCGCGCCTCCTCGATGTCCGTGGGCTCGATCGACTCGTGGCGCTCGCGGCCTGCCAGGAGCGCCGCCTCGTTGAGCAGGTTCTCGAGATCGGCACCGCTGAAACCCGGCGTGCTGCGGGCGATCTCCTCGAGATCGACGCTGTCGGCGAGCGGCTTGCCGCGGGCATGGATCCCGAGGATCGCGAGCCGCGAGCGTGCGGTCGGCAGATCGACGGTCACCTTGCGATCGAAGCGCCCGGGCCGCAGGAGTGCGGTATCGAGGATGTCGGGCCGGTTGGTCGCCGCCATCACCACGACGCCCTGCTGGGTCTCGAAGCCATCCATCTCGGACAGCAGCTGGTTGAGCGTCTGCTCGCGCTCGTCATGGCCGCCGCCGAGGCCGGCGCCGCGCCGGCGTCCGATCGAGTCGAGCTCGTCGATGAAGATGATCGATGGCGCCGACGCACGGGCCTTCTTGAAGAGATCGCGCACCCGCGACGCCCCGACCCCGACGAACATCTCCATGAAGTCCGAGCCGGTCATGCTGAAGAAGCGGACGCCCGCCTCCCCGGCCGTCGCCCGGGCCAGGAGCGTCTTGCCGGTCCCGGGGGGGCCGACCAGCAAGATGCCCTTCGGCGGCTTGCCGCCGAGTCGCTGGAAGCGGCGGGGATCGCTCAGGAAAGCGATGATCTCGCGCAGCTCGGTCTTGGCGCCCTCGGCCCCGGCGACGTCGTCGAAGGTCGCCGGCTCCTCGTCCTGGTCGTCGTGGATCCTGGCGCGACTGCGGCCCATCGAGAAGATCTGCTGGCCCTGCCCCTGGACACGCCGCATCATCGCGACGAACAGGCCGACGATGAGGAGAAGGGGCAGCGCACCGATGAGCAGCGGCCCGAGCCAGTCCTGCTGCGCCGGCTCGGTGGTCAGCTCGACCCCGTGCTGCTTGATCAGCGCCAGGAGCTCGTCGTCTCCGAAGGAGGGGACGTAGGTCTCGAAGTGCGTGTCGCTGCTCGTCGCCTCGCCGCCATCACGCACCCCGCCGGCCACGTCGCCATCGTCTCCGGCCGGCGTGCCGTCGCCGCCGGTGCTCCCGCTCCCATCCGCGTCCGGCTGGCCGCCGGAGCCCGGAGACCCGCCGGCGTCCGGCGTCGCAGCGGTCTCACGCAGCGTGCCGCGGATGCGCGTGCCGCGCAGCGTGATCGCCTCGACACGGCCTGCCTCGAGCTCGGTGCGAAACCTCGTGTAGGGGATCTGCTGTCCGGACCAGCCGAGCCCCAGCGTCCGGAGCAGGGCTGGACCGAAGAACACGAGCAGGAGCACCCAGATGGCGATCCCGGTCCAGTTGGGTCGTGCCCCGGGCCGCTGGCGGGGTGGCCCGCCGGGCCGCAGGCGCCCGGGGGAAGGCGCGTCGCGCCCCCGCCGGGCGTCGTCGTTCGCCTGGCCGGCTGGTCGGCCGTGGCGGGTGACGCCGTCGTGGGCCCGCTCTCGCGGTGGGCTGCTCGCTGACCCGTGGTGGGTCGCCCTCGGAGTGTTCATCCATGCTCCCGTGTCGTTCGCCGCGCCGCCGCTGCGGCCCGCGCCCCCGGGCCGAGACCCGGCCCGCACGCAGCGGAGCTGCAAGGAGTCTGCCATGACCGCCGCCGGCGCTCCTGGCCGCCTGGCTGGCTGCGACGGTGCTCTCGCGGTCACCGTGCATCGGCCCCGCACTGCATCCGCACGACGCGCTGCACGTCTTGTAATGTATGCAGGGGGGCGGCGCAGATCATGCAACGCGGCGGCGAATCGTGCCGCCCGCGCCCGGCGGGCCGCTGCCGATCCGGCCGCCACTGGTGATCCCCGACCCGATCGTGGCATGATCCGTGAATGTCGCCCGTGACAGTGACCGGCGCGCGAGCCGGCGCGGCGCGGCCGGCGCCGGGCAGCGCGCTTCACGGCGACGGTCGACCCGATTCCGGGACCGGACTCCCGGCGACAGGCGAGTGGAACGATGAACCGAATCCTCCTCTGCACGGACCTGGATCGCACGCTGCTCCCCAACGGGTCGCAGCCCGAGTCGCCGTCAGCGCGCGAGCGCTTCCGCCAGGTCGCCGCGCGCCCCGAGCTGACCCTCGCCTACGTGACCGGTCGCCACCTGCAACTGATCCGGGAAGCGATCGAGACCTACGAGCTGCCGGTGCCCGACTACGCGGTGGGCGACGTCGGCACGACGATCTACCAGGCGCGACCGGATGGCGAGTGGCAGGCGGTCGAGGCCTGGCAGCGCGAGATCGCCGCGGACTGGGGATCGCTGCAACACGACGATCTCGCCGGGTTGCTGGACGACATCGGGCAGCTGCGCCAGCAGGAGAGCAACAAGCAGAACGCCTTCAAGCTGAGCTACTACGCACCGGCGGACACCGATGCCGGCGGTCTACAGGAGGAGGTGACGCGGCGGCTCGGGGCGGCGGACGTCCGTGCCGCCGTCATCTGGAGCGTCGACGAGAGTCGTGCCATCGGTCTCCTCGACGTCCTGCCGGAGCGCGCCACGAAGCTCCACGCGATCCGCTTCCTCATGCACGAGCTCGGATGCGAGGAGCGTCAGACCGTGTTCGCGGGGGATAGCGGCAACGACCTGCCGGTGCTGACGAGTGGGCTGCAAGCGGTGCTGGTCCGCAACGCCGCCGACGAGGTGCGGGACGCGGTGACGCAGGCGATGCGGCGCGACGGACTCGATGGCCGCGTCTACCTGGCCCGCGGCGACTTCCTGGGACTGAACGGCCACTACGCCGGGGGCATCCTCGAGGGGCTGGCGCACTTCCGGCCGGAGACGGAGGCCTGGATGCGACCAGGCGCTGAACGCAGCGGTTGAGCAGCGTCCGACGGCCCGCAGGCCCGGGCGGCTTGCGGGGCCGGTCGGGCCATGGCCGCTTGCGGTTCACCGTCCGCGATCCTCCCCGGCTGCCGCGTCTCCATCCTCCGGAGCCTGGCGCTCCGAGGCCTCGCCCTCCTGGCTGTCGACCTCTGCGTCGCGGCGGCGCTCTTCGACCTCGACCCGCCCCTGCTCCTCGACGGCGCGCAAGTGTGCATCCCGGGCCGCCCAGTCGTCGCGCCGCTGGTCGAGC
>JASFRE010000301.1:0-5954 GCA_050115055.1 Candidatus Eiseniibacteriota bacterium
GCGGTCGAGTGCCCGGGTGACCTCGTCGGGTGGCAATCCGCCGGGCTCCATGTCGATCGACTGCGGCATCTCCCAGGTCGAGGCCCCGTTAGTCGGCACGCCGTACTCCTTGGCGGAGCGCGGTGAGGTCAGGCAGTTGCGGAAGCAGCCGCCGCCGATCAGCTCGACGCGACCCGGGCGGATGAAGCCGGCGCTCTGGAAATTCGGCGCCACGCCCTCAGCGGTGTTCTCGCTGATGGTGACCGCGGGATGCAGGCGCGCGCCCCCCTCGACCATGCGCAGCAGGCTGGTCTGCTTGGTCCGGTGGTCCTTGAGACCGAAACCGCCCCACGCCAGGGTGCCGAGGATATCGTACACGGCGACCGGTGACAGGTAGACCCGGTAACCGCCGGGGTCGATGGTGCGCGGCGTGCGCCGGAGGACCTTCAGCTGGTCGCGGGCCCCCGTCATCTTGGCGCGGAAGGCCTCGTCGTCCCAGGCGAAGCCGGCGTAGGCCTCCTTCACCGCCTTGTCGGTGGCGTGGTAGAGGCTCCAGTCGGCGTTGAAGCTGTAGGTCGAGAACCAGTTGCGCTGCCCCAGCGAGTTGGCGAAGCCGTTGTAGATGCCGCCGGCGGCGAAGAGGCCGACCAGGTCGGTCCCCTTCGCGGCCTTCATGATCCGGCTCACGGCCTCGGGCGCCGGTGGCAGGTGGTCCTCGCCGTGACGTTCGCTCGAGCGCACCTCGGTCGCGTAGAGCAGGTACGGGTCCTCGGGGAGACCGGGCAGGGTCGCGCGCAGGATGTCGAGCAGCCGGTCGATCTGCTGCTTGTCGGCCTCGGCGTCTCCCGACAGGGTCAGCGTGCTCTGCGCGTGACGCTGCCCCTCGATCAGCTCGAGCCCGAGCTGGCGCTGGGTGACGTGGCCGGCCTGGCGCACCTCGTTGCCGTTGAAGCGCACGAAGTCGGACTCCTCGGCGCCGAAGGCGGCCGTGTAGAGTTCCTGGCCGCGGAGACGCGTCCCGATGAAGTCGGTGAGGTCGTTGAAGTATTCCTGCATCGTTCCCGTCCTAGTGTTCCCGTCCTCGGCCGGTCCGGCCCGCTACGCGCCGCCGAACACGTCGACGTCGGCGAAGACGCAGGCCGGCGAGGCATGACCGACCCGGACCACCTGGTTCGGCTCGCCCTTGCCACAGTGCGGCGTGCCCATCACCGCGCGCGTCGCGGCGTTCCCCACCATCTTCAGGTTGCGCCAGAAGGTCGCCGAGATGCCGCGGTAGTTGGGCTTCTTGACGACCCCTGCCAGCTTGCCGTTCTCGATCAGCTGCCCGCGCTCGCACCCGAACTGGAACTTGTTGCGCGAGTCGTCGATCGACCAGCTGCAGTTGGTCTGCATGTAGATGCCGTGATCGATCGACGCCACCATCTCCTCGAACGTCGAGGCACCCGGCTCGAGGTTCAGGTTCGCCATGCGGTCGATGGGTGGCCGGTTCCAGCTCGAGGCGCGCGAATTGGCGACTCCCTTCAGCCCGGCGCGCTGCTGCGAGACCATGCCGCCGAGCGGCCGCTCGAGGATGCCCTTGCGGATGATGAACTGCTTCTTCGCCTTGAGCCCCTCGTCGTCGAAGCCGAAGCTCGCGAACTGGTGGGTCATGGTCGGGTCGTAGGTGATGTTCAGGAGCTTCGACCCGTAGCGGTAGGTGCCGAACATGTCGAGGGTCACGAAGCTCGTGCCGGCGTAGTTGCGCTCGTCGCCGAGGATGCGGTCGAGCTCGAGCGGGTGGCCGATCGATTCGTGAATCTGGAGGATCATCTGGTCCGGGGCGAACAGCACGTCCATCTTGCCCGACGGGCAATTGGGCGCGCCGAGCAGCTCGAGCGCCTCCCCCGCGATACGCGGCGCCGCCTCCCAGTAACCGATCCGGTCGAGGACCTCGAGGCCGCCCTGCTGGCAGTGACCGCGCCCGCCGTGCGTGCGAGTCTGCGTCTCGGCGCCCTCGTTGGCGGTGGCGCTGAGCGACGGCGCCAGGTAGCGGAAGCGCTGCTCGATCCGGCCGCCGTCGGCGGTCAGGAAGAGGCTCTCGAGCTCCGTGTACCAGAGCGACGCCTCCCAGTCGACGATGCGGTCGTCGGTCTTGAGACGCTCGTTCTCGCGACGCAGCCAGTCGACCTTGTCGGCGACCGGCACGCTCTTCCAGTCGATCTCGACCGGGGACTCGTAGGTGCCGCGCGACTCGGGCAGCTCGAGCTGCGAGAAATCGGTCACCGCCTTCGCAGCCGTCTTGCGCGCCCACCGGCGCGCCTCGCGGACGGCCTGCTTGAGCCCGCTCTCGGTCAGATCGGACGTGGCCGCGTAGCCCAGCCCGCCCTGGTCGATGATGGTGATCATCACCCCGCGGTCGACCGAGGTCGAGACCGGCTGCAGCACGCCCTGGCGCACCTGCAGGGCCTCCTGCCGCTCGTCCATGAAACGCAGCGAGCAGAAGTCGACATCGGGGGCGACGCGACGGAAACGCTTCTCGATCGTGTCGGGCATCGGAGTCTCCGTGGGCCCGGGCCTGTTGCCGGGCGCGGCTCGGGTGTCGGCCCTCGTGGACGGCGAACCAGTATACGGTGCGACCCGCCGGTACAAAAGGAACAATCGGCGTGCCGAGGAGGCACGCTTGACGGCCCGGAGGTCATCTCCTAGCATTCCTGGGCCCTCGAGAGCCTCGACGCGAGCCTCGAGCCGGGCATCGAGCCGGGCATCGAGGCGGGCATCGAGGCGCCTTCCCGGGGCCCCCGGGGCCCGCCGCGACCACAGCCACCGCCATGATCACGCCGATCGCTGCCACGCAGAGCACGGCCACGAGCGCGACGACACACGATACGGACAAGGAGTCACCGGTGACCCCGACGACGGCCAACCAGGCATCCGCCCTCTACGAGGCCCAGTCTCGCCACTTCGAGCACTGGGAGGTGATCAAGGACGTCATCGATCAGCTGATCGATCTGATGCTGAACTACCGCCAGTCGGGTCATCCGGGCGGCAGCCGTTCGAAGGTGCACGGGCTCGTCGTCACCCTGCTGTCCGGCGCCATGCGCTGGGACATCCGGCGCCCGGACAAGCGCTTCGGCGACCGCTTCGTGCTGGTCGCGGGGCACACGGCACCGCTGGTCTACGCGATGCTGGCGACGTTTCACGAGGCGCTGCGCGCCCGCCACGAGGAGACCGGCGACGCGCGCTACGCGGTGCACGGCGGCCGGAAGCGCATGCTGATCTGGGAGGATCTGCTGGAGCTGCGCCGGCACGGCGGGCTGCCGGGGCACGTCGAGATGGAGGGCAAGAACCTCTTCGTCAAGTTCAACACCGGACCGTCGGGACACGGCTCGCCGCCGGCCGCCGGCGAGGCGCTGGCCTTGAAGCGCGCCGGCGCCGGGGAGGTCAAGGTCTTCGCCTTCGAGGGCGAGGGCGGCCACACGACCGGCGCCACCCACGAGACCAAGAACTCGGCCTACGGTCTCGGGCTCGACAACCTGTTCTACGTCTTCGACTGGAACGACTACGGCATCGACGACAACCCGATCTCGAGCTACGTGCACGGCACCCCGCAGGAGTGGTTCGAGACCTACGGCTGGCACGTGCACGCGACGGACGACGGCAGCGCCTGGCCGGACGTCACCCGCGCCATCCTCGACATGGTGCACGGCGACCACCCGCCGGGACGGCCCGGCATGACCTACCTGCGCACGCGCAAGGGGCGCGAGTACGGGGTCTACGACAACAAGAGTCACGGCACGCCGCACAAGATGAACTCGGAGCCCTTCTGGGAGACCAAGCGCGTCTTCGCCGAGAAGTACGGCGTCACCTGGGAGGGCTTCGGCGAGCCGGCGCCGGAGGATCCGGAGGCGCTGCGCCGCCAGGCGGCGGCGAACATGCAGGTGGCGGTGTCGGTGCTGCGCGAGAACCGGCCGGTGCTCGAGTACCTGGCGGATCGCCTGGTCGAGCTCGGCGACTCGGTGCCGCAGGAGCTCCCCGGCTTCAAGCTCGACCCGGCGCGCAACCCGCTCGACGACCCGGCGCTCTACGACTACGAGAACTACCCGCCGGAGATCTACGCCAATCCCGGCGACAAGGCGCCCAACCGCAAGGCCCTGGCGCGCTGGGGAGCCTGGGTGAACGCCTACTGCCAGGAGCACCACGGCCGGCCACTCTTCCTGGCCATGGCCGCCGACCTCGCCGACTCGACCAACATCTCCGGCTTCGCCAAGGCGCACGGCGATTCCCCGGGGCTCGGCTGGTACCACTGGGACCGCAATCCGGACGGCGTGCTGCTGCCGCAGGGGATCACCGAGTTCGCCAACTCCGGCATCTCGGTGGGTGCCGCCACCGTCAACCTGCACCCCGAGCCGGAGCAGGGCTTTCTCGGCTTCTTCACCGCCTGCTCGACCTACGGCTCGTTCGTCTACCTCAAGTACGGCCCGATGCGGCTGTTCAGCCAGCTGGCGCAGGACTGCGACCTGAAGGTCGGCAAGGTGCTGTGGGTGGCGGGACACTCCGGACCGGAGACGGCCGAGGATTCGCGCACCCACTTCGGCATCTTCTCGCCCGGCGTGACACAGCTGTTTCCCGACGGTCACGTCGTGAACCTGCACCCGTGGGAGCACAACGAGGTGGCGCCGGCGCTGGGGGCGGCGCTCCGCATGCCGCAGCCGATCATCGCGCTGCACCTCACGCGGCCGCCGATCCCGGTGCCGGATCGCGCCGCGCTCGGCATGCCGAGCCACTTCGAGGCCGCGAAGGGCGCCTACGTCCTGCGCGACTTCGCCCCCGGCAAGCCGCGCATGGGCACGCTGATCGTGCAGGGCACGATGTCGACCTACAACACGGTGCGGGCGCTCGAGGAGATCGACAAGGCGGGGCTCAACGTGAAGATCGTCGCCGCGATCAGCTCGCAGCTCTTCGCGGCGCAGCCGGTCGACTACCGCGAGCGCGTGCTGGGCGAGGCCGACCGCATCGACTCGACGGTGATCTCGAACCGCGCGCGACGGCTGGCGGTCGACTGGATGTTCAATCCGCTGGCGGCCGAGTACGCCATCACCTCCGACTGGGACGATCGCTGGCGCACCGGCGGCTCGGTCGACGAGATCATCGCCGAGGCGCACCTGTCGCCGGAGTGGATCCTGCGAGGGATCGAGCGCTTCGTGCGTGATCGCGACGAGCGGCTGGCGCGGATCCGCAAGGCGCTGGAGGCGGCGGGGGGCTAGCCCCGACCTCAGACGCGTATCGCGGCCGGCCCGCATGACAGGCGGAGCGCCGGGCTCGAACAGCCGCGCGTGCCCGCGTGGCGCCGGCCTCGTTCACGCCCCACCCCGTGGCGTGGGCACGCGCGGAACTCGCCGGCGCTCCGCCTGTCGCGCGGACCGGCTCGGCGATCGCGATGTCGCTCCTGATGGATCGGCCCTAGCCGCGCGCCCGGGCCAGCACGAAGTGGCTGGTGCCGAAGCAGAGCCGGTGCCAGAAGGGATGCGCGCGGCACGTCCAGCGCTCGAGCGCCACCTCGAGGCGATGATGCGCCTGCCGCGCCAGGCCGAGCGGGGTGCGCGGGTCGGCGCGCTCCTGGCGCAGCACCGCCGCGTGGTAACGGATCGACTCGGGCGGATCGTCCACGAACTCGTCGATCAGCTCGAGCCCGGCGTCGCGGAGCAGCCGGCGGGCGTCGCCCACGGTCCAGAAGTGGAGATGGCCGGCGATGTGCTCGACCCCGACCCGCTGCCGGCGGACGCCGAGCCGGATCAGGCGGCGCTCGAGCGGGATCTTGAGCGCCACGCGGCGGCCGGCGTGACCCAGCGCGCGGACCGCGCGTGCCGGTGACACCAGGTGCTCGAGGATGTCGACGGCGAGGGCGACGTCGACCGGCGGTGAGTGGCGCTCCAGCGCCTCCTCGGCGCCGCGGACGAGATGGACGTCGCCCAGCCGTTCCCGCGCCAGCTCGATCA
>JASFRE010000302.1:0-5948 GCA_050115055.1 Candidatus Eiseniibacteriota bacterium
GACCGGGCATTGACTCACGGACACGGTGACTCTGCATGCATCCACCTCGTGGCTAGCTGACGATGAGCTCCACGTTGGCGCGTGGAATGATGACGGTTTCGCCGGACTCGAGGGAGACCTCGAGGACACGCGCACGGGAGCCGGAGTCGAGCACCGTGAGCTCCGGTGGCAGGGCGCTGACCGTCCCGATCTTGCCGAAGTAGGGGTCCCGGATGACACGCACCGGGATACCGATTTCGAGGAAGCCCTCGGTGTGTGCGGGCTCGCGGTGCTCCTTCATCTGCTCGGCGCTGAGCGGCACCAGGATCTCGGGCCGCATGACGCCGGCGCGGATCTGGGTGGCGCCGTTGACCGAGGCGTCGTCGCCCTCGCGGCTCTGGAGCAACGAGAAGGTGCGCTCCGCCATGGCGATGTCGCCGAAGCCCTCGGTGATGACGACGGTGAGCCCGACCTCCTCGGAGCCGGTGATGGCGACCCCGAGGTCGTAGCCGAGGAAGCGTTTCAGGTCCTCGTCGTCGATGCCGCCGGCGACCACCGCCGATGCACCGGCTTCACGCGCTCTCTGGAGCGTCGCGAGGTCGACGCGGCGGCCCCCGACCACGATCGCCCCCTTCAGCTCAGGCGTAATCCGCTCGGTGGTCAGGTCCTCGTGCGGGCCGCCGCAGACGACGCGGATCGGACCGAAGGCCTCGCCGCCGATCCCGAAGATCCCCTGCACGAAGGTGACCTCGGCCTCGATGACGCATCCCTCGTCCTCGAGGATCTCGACGACCTTGCCCGTCAGGTAGGCGCGCACCTGCACCGGTAACGGTGCACCGCGCATGATGAGCTGCCCCGTGATCGAGGAGACGGTCTCGAGCGTGCCCGCAATCGGCGAGCGGAAGTCCTTCTTGAAGAAACCGAAGATCCCCTTGGTGCGGGCGATCGGCTCGCCCTTCTCGACCGTATCGCCCTCCTGCTTCAGCATGAACTCGGGGATGTCGGCGGGTGGTGCCGACAGCAGGTTCGACAGGTTGACCGGCGTCACGTCGCCCGGCATGAAGGTCTCGGCCACGACATCACGTGCGCCCACCGCATCGCCGAGAGCGACGCGGACCGTGCCAGGAATCGGCAGCTGGCGCACGCAGCGATGGGTGATGCGATTGGTGACGGTCAGCCCGGGTGTGTATGCCTTGGCCATCGTGTTCCTCGGGTCCTCCGGTTCGCTCCCGTCAGAGCGGGATCTGCCTGCGTCGGCTGGCCGCGGCGCACCTCGCGCCCGGCTCAGACGCCGACCGGTTCCGGGTAGAGCTCCAGTGCCTCGACCCAGCGTGCGATCGCCTGCCGCCTCTCGCCGGCATCCGCCGGCAGCGCGAGCGGCCGGCCACGGGCGTCGAGGACCAGCCCCACGGTGCCGCCGCGCGCCTCGCGCTCGATCGCGTGGCCGGGCCCGGCGCCGAAGTCGAAGCCCTTCGCCGGCTCGATCCTGACCTTCGCCGTCTGGTCGGCCGCGAGCGGAAAGAGCCTGAGATCCCCGACTGCGAGCTCGCCCGATTCCTCCAGGCCACCGCCGCGGATCGTGTAGCGGCAGCACGTCTTCCCGGGCTTGCCGGTACCGGCGGCCGCGACACAGGTCCCCAGGTAGACCAGACAATCGCGCTCGAAGACCTCGACCGAGGCCCGCGCGTGCACCTGTGCCAGCACTCCCAGGTGGGGCATCATGAAGATCGAGTCCTTGGCCAGCGCGGTGAAGCCCTCGGGCTCGAACGAGTCGATGAGCAGCATCGCCGTCTGGTGCATACGCGGGGCGTGGGAGAGCACCCCACCCGAGGCGACCAGCAGGTCGAGCCGCATGTTGTCGACGATCGTCTGCCCCGAGATCTGCTGGCTGAACGTGTCACCCACCGTGCGCTGCTGCTGCACGCCCTTCAACGTGGTGGCGAATTCCTTGTGCTGAACGTAGGCGAGGCGGAGCGCCTCGCGTGCCACGGCCTGCTCGAAGATCAGCGCCTCTCGCGTCTGGGGGATCGTCGTCGGCCGGATCATCTTGTTCTTGACCCGGTTGCGGAGCTCGCGCTCATCCATGTCGAGGTGCACCCAGCGCAGGACGTTGTCCATGCCGGCCTCGGCGCAGACGTTGGAGATCGAGTAGCTCATGCCGAGGTTGGCGCTGACCGTGCGGTTGAAGACGCCGCCGAAGACGCTGAAGACGTCGGTCGTGGCGCCGCCGATGTCGACGCCGACCACGTCGATCTTCTGTTCCTCGGCGATCTTCTGCAGGATGTTCCCGACCGCGCCCGGCGTCGGCATGATGTCCGCATCGGTCCAGCCCATGAGCTTGGTGTAGCCGGGAGCGTGCGCCATGACGTGCTCGAGGAAGAGATCGTGGATGGCGTCGCGCGCCGGGCCCAGATGTTCGCGCTCGAGCACCGGCCGCAGGTTGTCGACCACGGTCAGGTCGAAACTGTCGTCGAAGGTCGATTCGATGGCGGCGCGCGCGTCGCGGTTGCCGGCGTAGACGATCGGCAGCTTGTAGGCCGCCCCGAAGCGGGCGCGCGGCTTGGCCGGCGCGATCAGCTCGGCGATCGCGACCACGTGCGTCGTGGTGCCGCCGTCGATGCCGCCCGAGATCAGGATCATGTCGGGACGCAGCTCGCGGATGCGCTGGATCTGCTCGTGCGGCCGCCGCTTGTCGTTGGACGCGATCACGTCCATGACGATCGCCCCGGCGCCGAGCGCGGCGCGCTTGGCGCTCTCCGCGGTCATCTGGCGGACCACCCCTGCCACCATCATCTGCAGGCCGCCGCCGGCGCTCGAGGTCGAGATGTAGATGTCGCAGCCCTCGGGACCATCGGGGCCCGAGCGCGCCGGCTTGATGATGCGTCCGGCGTCGTCGACGAGTCGCCTGCCGGCCAGCTCGGAGACCTCGGTCACGGCGTTCAGGATGCCGGCGGTGACGTCGGCGATCGGCTCCTCGACGGTCGTCGGCGCCTCGCCGCGATGGGTCTGGCGGTAGACGCCGTCCTGCTTCTGGATCAGGATCGCCTTGGTGGTCGTGCTCCCGCAGTCGGTGGCGAGGATGACCTGGATCGCGTCGGGATCGATCGGCTGTGCGTGCGAAGTCGTCATGTCGATTCGGGACCCTGGCGGGTGGTGGAGGCGCGCGAGGCCCGATCGGCCTCGTCCTCGAGCGACTCGAGGCGCCGGACGAGGTAGTCGACCGAACCGCGCCGCTCGAGAAACCGTGTGAAGAGCTCGTAGCCGCGGGTGTCGAACAGTGCGGCGACGATCGGACGGAAGAAGTGCATCGCCTGCGAGCCGATGTAGTGGAGCGGTCGCGAGACCTCGAGATAGAGCAGCGCCGGCGTGGTCAGTCGGCGGCGGACGACCTCGCGGCACAGGCGGTCGACGACGGGCCGCTCGGCCGCATCCGGCTCGCAGGGGCCGGGTGGCTCGACCGCGAAGGCATGCTTCAGCCGCCGCACGTCGCGCTCTCCTCGCCGACCGACAGCTCCTCGACCGCGGCCCTGGGCGCGGTCCGGACCTGGCCCTCGATCCGGTCCTCGAGCCGCGCATCGATGCGCTCGACGATCGACCGCCGCCGCGCGGCAGGCAGTCCTGCAAAGAGCAGATGGACACCGGCGAAGGCGTCGAGCCGGGACGGGCGCGCCCGCGTCGACAGGTAGCCACCGTACCGGTCGTGGGTGAAGCGGCGGATCTCCTGCCAGCGCAGCTGACGTCGCCCGAGCGGATGGCGCGCCGTGATGCCGGAGTCGTCGATCGAGAAGTGACTGGGGAAGAAGAAGCGGTTCAGCGCCCCGAACAGGCAGGAGACGGCGAGGAAGCCCCACAGCGGATGCTCGCCGAAGCGGGCGCAGGCGACGGCCAGGGCCAGGATCGCGACCCCGGCCAGCACGGCAGCGGCGGGACGCTCGCGGGCGGGATGGGCCGACCAGCTCACGCTCTCTCTACCGTGGTGGATCTCCATGGCTACGTCGTGTCGCTCCGTCGAGTCACTTGCAGGCACGCGGAAACCGGGCCTCGAGGGGGAGAGAGACGAGCAGCTCGGACCCGGCGCAGGATAGCACGTTTGCCGGACGAACGATACGCGCGACGGCCGCTGCGAGCGGCCACCGGGCGCTTGCCGGCATCCCGCGCGAGGGCCCGTTTGTGCTACCATCCTCGCTCGCCCCTGTCCTTGCAATCGGTTTTCAGATGTCGAGTTACGAGAGAGCCATCTATCTCCTCGAGGACCCCGGCCAGGATCCGGCCTGGAACATGGCGATCGACGATGCGCTGCTCGATGCTCGGAACAGCGGATGTCTCGATGGCACCTGGTTCCGCCTGTTCTCGTGGCGGCCGCCGGCCATCACCCTCGGACGTCTGCAGGCGGTCGACACCGAGCTGGACATCGAGCGACTGGCGGCCGACGGCGTTGTCGTCGTGCGGCGCGCGACCGGCGGCAAGGCGGTCTATCACGCCGATGAGCTCACCTACTCGGTGATCGGCGGGCTCGACGACGCCGAGTGGGGCGACTCGCTCCATGCCACCTACCGGGCGGTGACCTCGATCATCGCCGACGGCCTGGCGCGCCTCGGGATCGCCACCGGGCTGGCGGCGCGCCGACCGGCGGTAGGCGGCGAGGCGGCGCTCGACGGCGACGCCCTGCGGGCCGCCTGCTTCGCCGTGACCTTCGGGCACGAGCTGGTGTACGAGGGTCGCAAGATCTGCGGTAGCGCGCAACGCCGGCTGGTCCATGCCTTCCTGCAGCACGGGTCGCTGCTCCTGGGCGACGCGCATGTCCGTCTCGCCGACTGGGTGCGGACCGATCGCGATCGCCGGGTGCTCGGTCGCCGCCTGCGCTCCGAGGTCGCCGACGTCCGGAGCGCCGCGGGCCGCGCCGTGAGCTGGGACGAGGTCGCCGCGGCCCTGCGCGCGAGCCTGCGAGATCGCTTCGGAGAGCGGCTGCAGCCGACTGCACTGCCCGCCGCGCTGCACGAGGCGGCACGGCAACGCCTCGACAGCGTCCGGGTCGCGCTGGCGACCGGGACGACGCCTTCAGGATGACTCCGGCGGGAGTCAGGCAGGAGCCGGGGGGACGTCGGGCGGGATCCCGACCGCACGGCCCCGGCGCGACGATGAGGGAGACGACGATGGGAGACGGTCGGTGTGCCACGGGCGCCGTGGTTCGCGGGATGGAACGGGTGGCGGGTCGGCCGGGCCGGACGACGGCCCGGAGGCGGCGGATGATGGCGGCACGACGCCGCTGCCGCAAGACGGCGCCGGGCCTCGGCGTGCTGCTCCTCGTGTTGAGCGTGGCCACGGCGCGGGCCCAGTCGCCGCCACCGGAGGGCGGCGGCCCGCTGGCGCCGCCACCGCCGCCGCGCCTGACGACCGCCATCGATGACTCGGGCGCCACCGTCAGGGGACCGCACTTCGAGCTCCGGTGGAGCGCCGCCGCCGGCGGCGATCTCGTCGCGATCCGTCTGCATGACGGCATCGTCTGGCACGACATGCTCGACCCGGCGCGGCTGCGTGGCAGTGTTCCCGGGCTGCGTCTGGTGACCGCGTCCGGCGATTTCTGGACCGGAGGCGACGCCAGCCTGCGCTGGGTCGAGCGAGGCCCGGAACGCGCCGTGCTCGAGACCACCTCGTCGCCGACCACGCGGCGCGGCGAGCCTTCGCCCTGGCGTCTCGAGCAGCGCTTCACGGTCGACGTGACCGGCGCCGTCTTCGTCGACCTCGAGCTGTCGCTGCCCGATGGCGCGCCGCCGGTGACGATCGAGCGCGCGTCGATCGGCTTGCCGCTGGCCACCGACCGCTTCGCACTGCGTCGCTGGCACTGGCGACGCGATCTGGAGCGTGGCGAGGTCTACCTCGAGCCCGGTCGTCCGTTCCGAGCCGGCCGCTGCCCTGATGCCGGCGTGGCGCTGGGCAATGCCGGCGCCTTCACCAACCAGGTCGATTTC
>JASFRE010000303.1:0-5929 GCA_050115055.1 Candidatus Eiseniibacteriota bacterium
AGAAGAGAAAGCCCTCACCATCCCACTCGTCGAGGACCTCGTCGAGGAGCATGAGGCGCTCGTCGCGGACCAGGGTCGCCTGCTGGACGAAGTCCGCGTCGTCGAAGACGCCGCTCGACAGGGCCTTGGTGTCCTCGGGCATGCCCTGCGTGTAGTAGAAGCCCACCCGCTCGTAGAGGTGCTTCGCAAAGTCCGCCGGCGTCGAGATCGGCTGGGCCGGGTCGGCGGGGTTCAGGTTGAGCGGTGTCACGTAGAGTCGGAAGTGGGGACGGGTCTCCATCAGGTAGAGGCGGCAGATGCCGCTGGTCTGCGCCAGCCCCGGCACCAGCTCGAAGTCGGCCACCAGCCACGGGCTCCACTCGCCGGTCTGGAGCACCACCTCGGAGTCGCCGAGCTCGATCCGCGCCACGTCGTGCTCCGGGTCCATCCAGACCGTGAACGGACAGAGCGCGTCCGGCGGCAGCTCGCCGGCAGGAACCCGGACGAAGGTGTTGGCCGGGCCGTGCAGCGCCGACTCGACGATGTGGTCCTCCACCGTCACCGGGTAGACGGCGCCGCCTTCGAGCGTGCGCCCGTGCCAGGCCGGGTCGTCGGTGAAATAGGAGAAGGTACCCGGTGTCCCGAGGAGGTCCGGTGTGCCCATGCCGGAGAGCGACACGCCGTCGAACTCCGTCGGCGGGTAGTTGGCCGGCACCTTGAAGATGGTCGCCGGCACACCCTGATCTTCGAGCAGCTCCCAGAAGGCGCGACCGTCGCGCAGGTTCACCGTGCGTGGCGACGCCAGCGGGATCGCGTAGTGCCCCAGGCGCATGGTGCGTCCCGACTCCCCTTCGACGCGGGCAGTCGACAGGTAGGGGAGCATGGTCTGCGGATCCCGGTGGATGAAGTCGAAGATGCCATGCCCACCCGAATCGAGGCCGGTGATGAAGTTCGACCAGGCGACCGGGCTCTGCGGCGGCACCGAGGTGCCGAGGTGCCGGTAATCGCCGAGGTCGCGCAGGCGCTCGAAGTGCGGCATCAGCCCGGCGTCCATGAACGACTCGAGGAGCTCGGGGTCCATGCCGTCGATCCCCAGAATGACCATGCTGCGGCCGGCATCCGGCGTCGCGAGGGTCGCCGGGCCGGCGAGCACCAGGCAGGACACCGCCAGGCCGAGGGCCGCGAGGATCGGGGTGCGCAGGTTCATCGCTGCCCTCCTCATCCCGCCTGACGCTGGATCTCGGGATCGACCGGGGGTGTGGGGCCGGTGTCGAGATCGGGTAGCTCGCGCTCCGGCGTGGGCGGCGGCTCGAGGCGCTCGCCGGAATCGCCCACGCGGAGCACCGTGCCGTCCATGTGCGGCGGCACATCGACCCCGAACAGATCGAGCACGGTGGGTGCGAGGTCGGTGATCGAAGGGTAGTGGGCGGCGATGTCGCGGTTGCAGAAGAAGACGCCCGGCACCTGCCGCGGGTCGATGCAGTGGTCGCCGCTCCAGCTCTTGGTGTTGTCGGAGATCACGGGCTCGGCCATCTTGCCGATCGCGCAGGCCCAAGACACGCGGAAGCCGCGGTTGAAGCCGACGATCAGGTCCGGCCCGGCGGCGGCGTAGGGGCCGTCGTAGACCGCGTCGCCGTCGACCACGTCGAGCACCGCGCGCTCGCCGTGCTCCGGGTGGCGGAGCGCGGAGAGCTTCTCCTGGATCGCGGCCTTGACCGCCGCCGCCTCCTCGCCACGCGCCACGATGCCCTGACCCTCGCGCCCTTTCTGGTTCAAGAAGATGCCGCCCAGTCCAAAGGCGTAGGCGCGGGTCCTGGACCAGTCGACGTCCGCGTACCACTCGCCCTCGCCGGTGGCGCCTTCCTTGAGCACCAGGAAACCGTGCTGTCGGAGCCAGCTGTTCAGGTTGACGCCGTAGCGGAAGGTGGTGAAGCCGTGGTCCGAGATCACCATCAGCACGCTCCGGTCGTCGAGCTGCTCCATCACCTTGCCGACCATCCGGTCGCAGCGCTGGTACATGTCCTCGATGACCGTCCGCCATTCCGCCGCGCCCGCCTCGTCGTGGGCCGGGTGCTTCTCGTCGATGTAGCGGAAGAACATGTGCTGGATGCGATCGGTGGCGTCGAAGACGCAGCAGCAGAGCCCCTTCTTCACCTTGTCGAGGGCGTTCATGAACTGCTGCTCGCGCTCACGGTGGAAGAGCAGCGCCTGCTCGAGAAACGCCTTCTCGTCGATCACGCGCTCGTTGAGCGCCCAGGTGTCCTCGGCCAGGCCCAGGGTGGCGAACTTGCCGAAGATCTTGGCCAGGTACATCGAGAAGAACGAGGGGTGCGAGATCGGCATCGCCGGATGCTCGGGATCGAGGTGGATCGGTGTCATGTAGAGGGAGAAGTGTTCGCCCATGCGCATGATGTAGAAGCGCGCGACGCCGTGCACCTTGATGCCGAGCCCGGCCGCGAAGCTGAGCGGCACCCAGTCGGAGTACTCGTGCTCCAGGAGCTCGATGCCGGTCCCACCGTCGATCGCGAGCGTCGCGCGGTGCGCCGCGTCGTCGAGCCGCACCTCGAACGGCAGCTCGAGGAGCTCGCGGTCGCGGCTGAGCGCGTTCGGCGGGCCGGGGATCGTGCCGCGGATCCTGTCGCCGCGGCGCTCGACCAGGTGGCGCTCGCCGCCCGCCGCCTCGCCGATCTCGGAGTTCCGCCCGCACTCGGAGGCATCCGTCGACCAGAACGTGAACGACCCCTGGGTGCCGCGCAGGTCGGGAATGCACATCGCCGACAGGATCTGGCCGTTGAACTTCTCGGGCGGGAAGGTGATCGGCACGCGGATCACCTGGCACGGCACGCCGTGGTCGCCGAGCAGCTTCCAGAACGGGACGCTCTTGCGGAGGGCGCGAATGGACGGCCGGGAGATCGGGATCACCCAGCGGCCCACCTTCAGGGTGCGCGCTGGCTCCTCGATGTGCGACGAGGAGATCGCCGGCGCGTAGGTGCGCGGATCCCGCGACAGGAAATCGAAGATGTTGTGCTTGGCCGGGTTGGTGCCGGTCATGAACGATGACCAGGCCACCGGCGACATGCAGGGATAGGTCGACGCCAGCGGCTGGAAGCTGCCCTCGCTCGTCAACCGCTTGAAGTTCGGGAGCTTGCCCTCGGCCATGAAGCGCTTGGCGAGCCGTGGATCGAGTCCGTCGAGGCCGAGGATGACGACGCGGTCGACGCGGCTCCGGGCCAGCGCCTTGCGGCTCCGGAGCCAGCGCAGCACCATCCGCACCGGCCAGGTGAGGAGCGACAGCCCGGCCACGAACAGGGTGGCGAACAGCACCATGAACGAGCCCAGGAAGGCGATGCCGGCGCCGGGACCGATGTAGGCGGCGGCCGGTGTGGCCAGCGCCGGGACCAGCGCCAGGCAGAGCGCGGCCGCCAGCGCGACCGGCGGTCGCGGCGGCGCCGGGCGGCGGCCGGCGGCGTGAGGAGAGTCTGTGACGGATTCCATGCGGCAGCTCACTTCCCGGGAGTTCAGGCCGACCGTTGCTGACCGAGCCGCTGGCGCCTCTCGGCCAGCTCACCCGCGGACAGCGCCGGGTCGACCGCCCCGGCGGGCACGTAGCCGCTCACCAGCAGCTTGTGCAGGATCTTGGCGACCGACTGCTCGACGGTCTCCCGGTCGGTGTCGACCACGACCTCGGGGCAAACGGGCTCTTCATAAGGATCGTCCACGCCGGTGAACGATTTCAGCTTGCCCTCGGCGGCCAGCTTGTACATGCCCTTCACGTCGCGCTGGCTGGTCACCGCGATCGGGCATCGCACGTAGACCTCCACGAAGTCCCCGATCAGCGCGCGATTCTCGTCCCGCGTCTGGCGGTACGGCGACACGGCAGCGGCGATGGCGATCACCTCGTTGCGGCTCAACAGGTTGCAGACGTAGCCGAGGCGCCGGATGTTGGTGTCACGGTCCTGGCGGGAGAACCCGAGCCCCTTCGACAGGTTCGAGCGCACCTCGTCGCCGTCGAGCACCTCGACCTTCATACCACGATCACGGAGGATCCGTTCGACCCGGCGCGCCAGCGTCGACTTGCCGGAGCACGGAACGCCCGTGAACCAGAGGGTGAAGCCTCTCATCGTCCGACCTCCTGGAGTGCTGCGGGCGTGCCTCGCCCTATCGGGCTATCGGCAAGCGCTCCAGGGTCTTGACCGGCCAGGAAGGTGCCCGGCCGGCTGCGTCCCCGGTCTGGAGCCGCGCCCGCCGGGTGGTGGTCGGGGGCGGTGGCAGTGTCCCGGCTTGGGGCGTGCCCGGCCCGGCGGCGTCTGCTAGGCTCGCCGCCGGCGCGCGGCAGTGGGGCAGGGCGCACACCCGGACGCTCCCGGTCCGGAGGCCAGCCGCTCCGGCGACGATCGGCGGCGCAGCGACGCGCGAGGCGCCGATAACCGTTGGAGCCGCTGGAGGCGGGCATGGCAACGGCCGGACGCCGGGCGCCGCCGCCTTGATCCCACACGGTTTGAAGCAGACGGCCTCGCCAGGCCGGGACACAGGAGTGCCAGAACCCATGATCACGATCGTGTCAGGCCTGCCACGTTGCGGTACCTCGCTGATGATGCGCATGCTCGAGAAGGGCGGGCTGCCGATCCTCTCGGACGGGGTGCGAGCGGCCGACGAGGACAACCCGAAGGGCTACTACGAGTTCGAGGCGGTCAAGCAGATCAAGGAGGACGCCTCCTTCCTGGATCAGGCGGATGGCAAGGTCTTCAAGATGGTCTCGCAGCTGCTCTACGATCTGCCGGAGTCGCCGCGCTATCAATACAAGATCCTCTTCATGCATCGCGACCTCGACGAGATGATGGCCTCGCAGAACAAGATGCTCGAGCGCCGCGGCGAGCCGCTGGCCCCGGACGATGACCGGATGAAGCGGCTGTTCGAGAAGCACCTCGAGCAGATGTCGGGCTGGCTGGCGGACCGCCCCGACATCGAGGTGCTCGACGTGAGCTACAACGCGCTCATGCGGGACCCGGCACCGATCGTCCCGGAGGTCGTCAGGTTCCTCGGCGACACGCTCGATGCCGGCGCCATGCTCGGCGCCATCGACCCGAGCCTCTACCGGAACCGCAGCCAACACATCGCCTGAGGCGACGGCCGCAGAGGGGAGAACCGAGCCGTGAGTCGTCGTGCACAGCGATCCGGGTCGCATCCACGTCTCGTCGCATCGGTCGTCACCGGCTGCCTGGCTGGCATCGTGGCCGGCTGGATCTACCTGGCCATCGGCCTCGTCCTGAACGGCGGCGAGCTGGCGCTGGCGGCGCCGAGCGGGACGTTCGTGGTCTGGGTCGTGGCGCGCTCGCTGGGGCTCTACGGACTCGCGTTCGGGGCGGCCGGGCTGGTGCTGGGAGCGGTCGTCCACGGTTTCGGCGCCATCCTGCGGCGGCCCGGGGAACTGGTGTTCCCGATCGTGCTGGGCCTGCTGGTGGCTGGCATCGCCTTCGCCTACCTGTCGGTCTGGTGGCAGCTGCGGGTGCTGGCCGGCCTGCCGTTCGGCGACGCCGCGCGGCTCGCAGGAGCGGTGCGCCACGGCCTGTACGGGCTCGGCATGGGGCTCTGCGTGGCGGCGTTGACGGCGCTCGGTGGTCGTCTCATCGGGGGCGGCGGCCGCGCCGGAACGCCCTGGCGGTCGACCGTGGTCGCGGTCGTCGTCTGCGCCGGGGCGGTCGGGGCCAGCCAGGTGGCGCTGGCTCCCGGCCAGGCGGCGGTTGACGGCGCCTACCGGCCGTCGCAGGTCGTCGTCGTCGGCATGGACGCGCTCACCTTCCGGATCCTGGGACCGATGCTGCGGTCCGGAGAGCTGCCCACGTTCCGCCGGCTGATCGACGAGGGTGCCTGGGGCAGCTTCCTGACCTATGGCCAGGCGTCGTCGCCCATGGTCTGGACGAGCATGGCCACCGGCAAGCGGGTGCGCGAT
>JASFRE010000304.1:0-5925 GCA_050115055.1 Candidatus Eiseniibacteriota bacterium
CAGGAAGGGATAGAACATCTGCATGTGGCGCGGGTTGGCGCCGAGGAAGACGAAGGCGTAGAGGATGACCGTCAGGACGACGACGAGGACCGCCGGCAGGACCTCGAGCAGGCGGCGGCGCAGCAGGAGGAGACCGCCGTAGGCGGCGAACGGCAGGATGGCGTACTGGGCGAGGATGCCGGGCACGCTCATGATCTCCTGGCCGGAGGCCTTCCAGGGGAGCGGCGACAGGAAGAACCGCACCACGGCCAGCGGCACCAGGACCGCCATGCCGGTGCCGCCGTGCGACAGGACCTTCATCATCGAACCGGCAGTGGTCGGGTCGTTGAGGCTGAAGCGGAAGACGAGCACCTCGGGGTCCTGCACCAGTCCGAGCTCGAACGGCACCGACCAGCCGGCGACGGCGGCCAGCACCATGACGACCGCCAGCGGGCGCTGGCCGCGCAGCCAGGCGCGCACGACGAGCGTCACGTAGAAGCCGATGGCGAGGAACGCGAAGGTGTAGATGCGAACCCAGAAGAGCGGCACGATGGCAGCGACCGCGAGCAGCGCCGACCACCGGCTGCCGCGCGCGGCGAAGCGCACCCAGAGCCAGGCGGCGAGGATGACCAGGAACTGAACCAGCGTGTCCTTGAGAAGCTGCGCCGACCAGTAAATCGCCGTGGGCCAGAGCGCCATCATCCAGGCGGCCATGCGGGCGCCCCGCGAGCCGACCAGCGGGCGCGCGAAGCCGTAGGTCAGGAGAACGGCCAGTGCTCCGAGCACGGCGTTCGAGAGCTTGCCGATCCAGGGCGAGGTGCCGAACGCGATGTACAGGTAGCCGACGATCCGGTGATAGCTGAGCCCGCTGCCGGTCGTGTGGTAGGCGATGCGGAACGGCAGCTCCTCGCGGTGGAGCTCGGCGAGGTCGGAGCCCACGCGGTGGTAGCCGATCGAGTCGCGATAGAGGAACCCCCCGGGGTTGTCCGGTGATCGGAATCCCCAGGTGAGGGCGAGCATGACGATGACGCGCAGCGCCAGCGCCACGAGGTAGGCGGCGAGCAGCGACTCGCGATCACGTTCGGCGGCGCCGAGGGTGGTCGTGGCGCCCAGCGCCGCCAGCAGGGCGAAGCAGACCAGGGCCGGACCGAGCGATGAGACGGCGACCGGCACCGCGCAGGCCACGGCCACGACCACGACGGTGACGCCGAGGGCGCGCGAGGTGACGGGGCGCGGGGCGCTGTGGACGAGGGTGCTCATGGGACCGGAGACGATTATGGGTGGCGCGGTGAGCGCCCGCAAGGCGGTCGCCATCTGGCTGGCGCTGGCGCTGGTGCCGGCCGCGGCCGCCGCTGACGACGGATTCCGCATCGCCGAGCCGGGCCGCACGTTCCACTTCCCGCGCGACCACGGCGCGCACCCGGCCTACCGCACCGAGTGGTGGTACTACACCGGGCAGCTGCGGGTCATCGGAGAGGTGGACCCCGCGACCGGGAGCGCGACGGCGCCCGGAAGTGCAGCCGCGACCGGGAGTGCGACGGCAGCCGCGACCGGGAGTGCGACGGCAGCCGCGACCGGGAGTGCGACGGCGGCCGCGACCGAGGCCGGTGATGTCACCGACCTCGGCATCCAGCTCACGTTCTTCCGGAGCGGCGTCGATCGTCGCCGGCCGCCCCGCGCCTCCGCCTGGGCGCTGCGCGACCTCTACTTCGCACACCTGGCGATCGCCGACCTGCGGGACCTGCCCGCTGCGGCGGGCACTGCCACCGGTGACGCACCTCCCGCCGGCGACGCGCGGCCCACCGGCGACGCGCGGCCCACCGGCGACGCACGTCCCACCGGCATCGCGCCGCCTGCGGGCGACGCCGGGCGCTTCCGCTTCGCGGAGCGTCGCAGCCGTGGCGCCCTCGACATGGCGGGGGCCGACTCGACCAACCTCCACGTCTGGATCGACGACTGGTCGGCCCACCGTTCGGCCGACGGGTCGCACCACCTGGTCGCGCGCCAGGTCGGCGCCGACGGTGCTTTCGGCCTCGATCTCGTCCTCGACCCCCGGAAGCCCCCGGTCATCCACGGGCGCGACGGGGTGAGCGTCAAGGGCGCCGGGCACGGCGCCGCGTCACACTACATCTCCCTGACCCGCCTCGCCGTCGACGGCACGGTCGAGCTCGGCGGCCGCGTGCTGCGCGTGCGCGGCCTGGCCTGGATGGACCACGAGTTCTCGACCAGCACCCTCGACCCCGACCAGGTGGGCTGGGACTGGTTCGGCCTCCACCTCGCCGACGGCAGCGACCTGATGCTCTACCGCATGCGGCGCGCGGACGGCAGCGCGTCGCCGACCTCGAGCGCCACCCTGATCGACCCCGACGGCAGGGCGATCCACCTCGATCGGGCGGCCTCCCTCGCCGCGCCGACCGGCGCCGGCTGGCAGAGCCCGGCGACCGGTGCCCGCTACCCGCTGACCTGGCGGCTGGAGCTGCCGGAGCTCGGGCGGGCGCTCGCGGTCACGGCACCGCTCGCCCCCTGCGAGCTCGGGACCACGGAGTCGACCGGGGTGACCTACTGGGAGGGGCCGGTGCGCGTCCGGTGCGCGCCGGCGCCGGCCGACTCGACTGCCGCCCCCGCTGCCACCTCCACCGCCTCCGCCACGCCCTGCGGCCAGGGCTACATGGAACTGACCGGCTACGCCGAGGCCTTCCGGGCTCGCCTCTGAGCCGGCGTCCGGCCCGTCCGCGGCACCAACCTCTTCATATATATGAGTCGCGCAGACGGAGCTTGCCGCCCGCACGGGGGTGGCCTAGAATCTCCCGGTCAAGCGATCGGCCGGGCCCCTCACGGCTCGCCGCTCGCCTGCGTGCTCGGGCGCGCGGGTCCGGGGGGCGAGGCCGCGGACCCCTTCCCACCACCGGCGCGCCGGTGCCCCGCGCGCCTGCCAGTGGCCCCGCCAGGAACAGCAGAGCCCGGTCACCGCGGCGGCCAAGGCCACCGCGTGACCGGCCGGAACACGGGCGACCAGCACGTGGAACGAAGGATCGTGTGGCCGCGACGGCCGGCCGAGCCCGATCCCTCAAGGAGCATCGATGCCAGAGTCAGGTGAGCGCATCGTCCCGATCTACATCGAGGACGAGATGCGCAACTCGTACATCGACTACGCGATGAGCGTCATCGTGTCGCGGGCGCTGCCCGACGTGCGCGACGGGCTGAAGCCGGTGCACCGGCGGGTGCTGATCGGCATGCGCGATCTGGGGCTCATGCACGATCGCGCGCAGCGCAAGTCGGCGAAGGTCACCGGCGACGTCCACGGTAACTACCACCCGCACGGACCGAGCGCCATCTACGACACGATCGTCCGCATGGCGCAGGACTTCTCGCTGCGCTACCCGATGGTCGACGGCCAGGGCAACTTCGGCTCGATCGACGGCGACCCCGCGGCGGCCGAGCGGTACACGGAGGTCCGACTGACGCGCTTCGCGGAGGAGATGCTCCGCGATCTCGATAAGGACACGGTCGACCACGAGCCGAACTACGATGCCACCCGCGAGGCGCCGGTGGTTCTGCCGGCCGTGGTCCCGAACCTGCTGGTCAACGGCTCGGCCGGCATCGCGGTCGGCATGGCCACCAACATCCCGCCGCACAACCTGAACGAGATCTGTGACGCCATCGTCACGCTCGTCGACGATCCCGAGTTGCCCGACGAGGACCTGCTCGGCATCGTCAAGGGCCCCGACTTCCCGACCGGCGGCATCATCAATGGCCACGAGGCGATCCGCTCGAGCTACCTGACCGGCCGCGGCCTGATCTCGGTGCGCGCCCGCACGCGCTTCGAGATGGTGCGGAAGAACCGCGAGGCGATCATCGTCGAGGAGATCCCCTACCAGGTCAACAAGGCGAACATGCTCGAGAAGATCGCCGGCCTGGTCAAGGAGGGACGCATCCACGGGATCGCCGACCTGCGCGACGAGTCCGACCGCAAGGGCATGCGGGTCGTCATCGAGCTCAAGCCCGAGACCGACGGCCAGATCGTCCTGAACCAGCTCTACAAGCACAGCCAGATGCAGACGACCTTCGGCGCCAACATGCTGGCGCTGGTCGGCGGGCGGCCGAAGGTGCTGATGCTGCGCGAGATGCTGTTGCACTTCATCGAGCATCGGCGCGAGGTGGTGGTGCGACGCACGCGCTTCGACCTGCGCCAGGCCGAGGACCGGGCCCACATCCTCGAGGGGCTCCGGATCTGCGTCGACAACATCGACGAGATCGTGGCGCTGATCCGCGCCGCCGCCGATCCGCCGACCGCGCGCACGCAGCTCATGGACCGCTTCGGGCTCACCGAGGTGCAGGCGCAGGCCATCCTCGACATGCGTCTGCAGCGTCTGACGGGACTCGAGCGCCAGAAGATCGAGGAGGAGTACCAGGCGCTGCTGGTCGAGATCGAGCACCTGAAGGGCATTCTCGCCGATCCGCAGAAGGTGCTCGACATCATCAAGGACGAGACGCGCGAGATCCAGGAGCGCTACGGCGATGCGCGCCGCACCGAGATCCGCGCCCAGGCCCTCGACGACTTCGACATCGAGGACCTGCTGCCGGACGAGGACATGGTCATCACCATCACCCACTACGGCTATGCCAAGCGCCTGCCGGTGACGACCTACCGGAGCCAGCGCCGCGGCGGCCGCGGCATCCGCGGCGCCACCGCCAAGGAGGAGGACTGGATCGAGACCGTCTTCGTCGCCTCGACCCACACCTATCTCCTGATCTTCACCAGCGCCGGGCGCTGCTACCGGCTCAAGGTGCACGAGATCCCGCAGGCCAGCCGGACCGCCAAGGGCAAGGCGCTCGTCAACCTGCTGGCGCTCAAGACCGGCGAGCGGGTCAACGCCGTGCTACCGGTGCGCGAGTTCACCGAGTCGGACTTCGTGACGCTCGCCACGCGGAACGGCGTCATCAAGAAGACCGTGCTATCGGCCTACGTCAACGTGCGGCGGAGCGGCATCAACGCCATCAGCATCGTCGAGGGCGACGTGCTGATCGACGCGGTGCTCACCGACGGCAAGCAGGAGATCATCCTCGCCAAGCGGAACGGCCGCGCGATCCGCTTCCACGAGAAGGACGTGCGGCCGATGGGACGGACGGCGCGCGGCGTGCGCGGCGTGACGCTCGACGGTCCCGACGACGCCGTCGTGTCGATGGTGACCGGCGGCTCGGAGGAGCACCTCCTGGTCGTGACCAAGAACGGTTACGGCAAGCGCAGCCCGCTCGCCGACTACCGGATCACCGGTCGCGGCGGCAAGGGCGTCATCACCGTCAAGACCACCGAGCGCAACGGCCCGGTCGTCGACGTCCTCAAGGTGGTGGACGACGACGAGCTCATGATCATGACGCGCAACGGCGTCATCATCCGGCTGCCGATCCAGGGTGTCTCGGTGCAGGGCCGCAACACGCAGGGCGTGCGGCTCATCCATCTCGGTGACGACGACGAGGTGGTCGACATCGCCCACGTCGCCCAGGAGAACGGCAACGATCACGGCCAGCCGGGCGCCGGCGGAGCCGGCGGGACGCCCGCGCCGGCTGCGCCCGAGGATGCGGACGGCGACGCCGGCGACGGCGACGGCGACGCTGGCGACGGCAACGGCGGGGACGGCGGCGGCGCCGCTCCGGAGAGCTGATGGACGCGATGCCGGTCGACCTGGCCCGTCGTCTGGCAGGCTACGAGCAGGCGCTCGCCGACCTCGCGTCGGCGGGCGCCCGTTCTGTCTCGAGCCGGGAACTCGCCCGCCGCGCCGGGGTCTCCCCGGCCGCCCTGCGCGCCGACCTGGCGCGCTTCGGCCGCTTCGGCAAGGGCGGCCCGGGCTACGACATCGGGTACCTGCGCACGCGCATCCGCGAGACGCTGGCGCCCCGGTCGCGCTGAGGCCGGTCGCGCCGAGGCCAGCCGCGCCACGCTCAACG
>JASFRE010000305.1:0-5916 GCA_050115055.1 Candidatus Eiseniibacteriota bacterium
GCCGAACACCGACGACATCCGCGACGCGCCCGCCATCCGCATCATCCGGATGTTGCGGGAGCGCGGGGCGCGTGTGCGCGCCTTCGATCCGGTCGCCATGCCCAACGCGGCGCGCGAGGTGCCGGGCATCGAGTACCAGGCCGACGCCTACGCGGCCTGCGAGGGGGCCGACGCGGTGGCTGTGGTGACCGAGTGGAACGTGTTCCGGCGGCTCGACCTGGCGCGGATCAAGCAGGCCCTGGCAGAGCCGAACTTCCTCGACCTGAAGAACATCTACCAGCCGACGGAGGTCACCGCCGCCGGCCTGCGCTACGTCGGGGTCGGACGCCCTTTTGATCCGTCCGGCTCGATGATCGGCGGCAGCGTGGCAAGGCACTAGCGCGAGGGGGAGGGAACCGTGGCGGAGCGACTGGACGCGGCCCGCGTGCTGGTGACCGGCGGTGCCGGCTTCATCGGCTCGAACTTCGTGCGCCACCTGATGACGCGCCATCCGGGCGCCGAGGTCGTGGTGCTCGACAAGCTGACCTACGCCGGCAACCTCGACAACCTGGCGGGTCTCGACGGCGCGCGCCTGACCTTCATCCGCGGCGACATCTGCGACGTCGACGTCGTCGCCCGCGCCATGCAGGGCTGCACGGTGGCCCTCAACTTCGCGGCCGAGACGCACGTCGATCGATCGATCGACAATCCCGGCAACTTCGTCATGACCGACGTCTACGGCAGCTACGTGCTGCTCGAGGCGGCCCGGCGTCACCGGGTGCAGCGATTCGTGCAGATCTCCACCGACGAGGTCTACGGCGAGGTGATGGGCGCGGCGGCGACCGAGGAGGCAGTGCTCGTGCCGCGCAATCCCTACGCGGCCTCGAAGGCCGGCGCCGACCGCCTTGCGTACTCGTACCACACGACGTATGGTCTGCCGGTCGTCATCACGCGCTGCAGCAACAACTACGGCCCCTATCAGCACGTCGAGAAGCTGTGGCCGCTGTTCATCACCAACGCGCTGGAGGACAAGCCGCTGCCGGTCTACGGTTCCGGCGAGAACCTGCGCGACTGGATCCACGTCGAGGACCACTGCGAGGCCCTCAGGCTGCTGGCCAGCGCCGAGGGGGTCGACGGCGAGGTCTGGAACATCGGTGCGGGCCAGGAACACTCGAGTCTCGAGATCGGACGCCTGATCCTCGAGACGCTGGACCGACCCGCCGCGCTCCTCAAGCACGTCAAGGACCGACCCGGACACGATCGGCGTTACGCGATCGACTCGGGCAAGCTACGTGCACGGCTCGGATGGCAGCCGGCGGTCGACTTCGAGTCCGGTGCGCGTCGCACGATCGAGTGGTACGCGTCCCACAGGGACTGGTGGGAGAAGCTGAAGCGTGGCGAGTTCAAGACCTACTACGAACGGGCGTACGGTCTCTAGACGCGACCGCCGTCGCGCCAGACCGGTCGCGCCGATCCTCCTGGTCACCCTCCTCGGTGCGTCCCTGGCCGCCGGGCTGCCCCTGTGCGACGCGGCGCGGGCCGCCGCCGGCGACGGTGATCCGGACCCCGGGGTTGCCCTGGTTCCGGGCTTCACGGCGGAGCTCGACGCGCCGTCGGCGGGCGACGGCGAGACCTCCGGCAACGCCGCCGGCGGCGACGCGTCGCCGAGTCGGCGTTCGGTGCTGCCGGCCGTCGACGGCCGGACCGTCGGTGAGCGCGAGCGTCTGGCGCTGCTCGGTGCCAGCGCCGAGCCGATCGCCGCCGCCGACTACCGTCTGGGGCCCGGCGACGGGCTCGAGCTCAGCCTGAGCGGCGCCAGCGAACCGCCGGCGACGCTGATCGTCGATGCCGAGGGATCCGTCGTGCTGCCGGGCCGGGCCGGGCGCCTCGAGGTGGCCGGGATGTCGCTGGCCACGGCCCGCGACGCGGTCGGTCGGGCGCTCGCGCGCGAGTTCCGGGATCAGCACTTCGAGCTGACACTCACCCGCCTGCGCCGCTTCAAGGTCTTCGTCACCGGGGTCGTGGCGATGCCGGGCACCTACGTGGCGAGCGCCACGACGCGCGTCTCGGAGCTCGTCGAGGCGGCCGGCGGCGTGGTGCCGGGCGGCTCCGAGCGTCGCATCCTGGTCGACCGGGTCGGCGGCGGACGGCTCGAAGCCGACCTTCTGGGTTACGCGCGGCTCGGGATCCGGGAACGCAACCCGTTCGTCGACGGCGGTGACATCATTCGCGTGCCGCGGGCGGCGCGCTTCGTGTCGGTGCTCGGCGCGGTGGCGGAGCCGGGACGCTACGAACTGCGCGACGGCGAGACGGTGGCGGATGCCGTCGGCCTGGCCGGTGGTCTGCTGCCGGGCGCGCTGGGCGAGCGCTGTGAGTGGCGGCGGCTGCAGGACGATGCGCTCACCGCGCCGCGCCGCGTCGATCTCGGCGATCCGGCCGTGGCCGCGACGCCGCTCGAGCACGGCGACGTGCTCGTCGTGCAGCGTCCGGTAGCACTCGGCCGCACACCGACGGCCGAGGTGCAGGGAGAGGTGCGCTACCCCGGCCTCTACCCGATCACGCCCGGGATCGACACGGTGCGCGAGCTGCTGGAGCGAGCCGGCGGCTACACCGACTGGTCGAACGCCGCCGCCGCGCGGCTCTTCCGGCCGGTCCGCACGCCGTACGAGGACCGGGCGCGGCCGGTCCTGGTCGACAGCCCGCAGCAGGGGGCGCAGGCCATCGAGCGCCAGGTGGTGCGCCTCGAGGAGCGCTCCTGGCCGCATGGACTGCGGATCGATGGCGTCCCGGTCGACGTGGAAGGGGACACGGCGACCCTCGATGGCGCACACGTGCAGGTCGCCCACGGCGCGGCGGCAACGGCGGTCACCCTCGAGCCGGGTGACGTCCTGTACGTGCCGCGACGTGCTGGCCGCGTCGTCGTCGAAGGCCGGGTCCGCGAGCCGGGATGGGTCGACTGGAGCGCCGAGCGCCGGGTGCACGACTACGTCGAGCTGGCGGGCGGCTATGACGAGGATGCCGATACGAGCCGTCTCATGGTGCGCCACGCCGGCAGCCCGCCCGGCGAGGTGGAGGTGGTCGACGGCGACCAGCGGCTCGGCGACGGCGACGTGCTCTGGGTCCCGGAGCGCGGTCGAGTCAGCTGGTGGCGGCGACTCCGGGAGGGTGGAGCCTTCCTGGCCCAGATCGCCACCGTCGTCATCATCATCGACCAGGCAATCGGAAACTGAGACGCGGCGTCGTGCGACCACCGTGACGCGCGCGTCGCAGGTGAGGCAGGGATGCGGCGCCGGCGTCGCGGCCGGTCGGCGCTGCCGTGGCCGGCAGGTGCCGCCGCGGCACGGCGGACGGTGTCTCGATGCGAGACGGTCAGTCGGCGGCGAGCGCCGCTGGCCGGCGCCGCCGGCTCGCGCCGCGGTGGCGGGCAAGGTGGCTCGCGGCGCACGCTTCGGCGGTCGGCCGGGACGGCCGGTGGCACCCGATCACGGGTGGTGCCGGAGACGGCGCGCGGAGGTGCAGCAGTGGGCCGGGCGATTGCAGGCGGCGCACAGGAGCCATCGCGGAACGGTGTTTGCTTTGTTCGGACGTTGGCGCGGGGGGGTGCAGGGCCCACATCCGCTTGTGGATGTTGGGCTTGACACCTTCCGGGGCATCCCGTATCGTACCGCGTGTTCGCCCGGTCGGGAGCTGCAACTTGTTGGAATACTTCGAGTTGGCTCTGTCCGAAGAGCCAGTGCGGGGCGGATGGTGCGGTCGGAAGGGATTCCGCTGCAGCTCGAGGAGGATCCAGTTTGGTACGTGACCTGGTGACGGGGGGCGCTGGCTTCATCGGCTCCCACCTGGTCGAAGCGCTGCTCCAGCAGGGCGATGAGGTAATCGTTCTCGATGATCTCTCGACAGGCTGCCGACAGAACCTCAGGCAGGTCCTCGACCATCCGCGGCTGACCGTTCTCGTCGACTCGGTGCTCAACCGGCCGGTGACCGAGCGGCTGATCGATCGGGTCGATCGCGTCTTCCACCTGGCTGCCGCCGTCGGTGTGCAGTACGTGGTGGAAAATCCGCTCCGGTCGCTGCGCACCAACATCCACGGCGCCGAGATCGTGCTCGAGGCCGCCTCCCGCGACTCGAAGCCGGTCATCCTCTTCTCGACCTCGGAGGTCTACGGCAAGTCCGACCGCGTCCCGTTCCGGGAGGCGTCGGACCGCGTCATGGGACCGACCGCGGTCTCGCGGTGGGGCTACGCCTGCTCGAAGGCCATCGACGAGTTCCTCGCCATGGCCTACCACCAAGAGCGCGACCTGCCGGTGGTGATCGTGCGCTGCTTCAACACCTGCGGCCCACGGCAGCGCGGGCGCTACGGCATGGTCGTGCCGCGCTTCATCCGCGCGGCGCTGCTTGACAAGCCGATCCAGGTCTACGGAAACGGCGAGCAGAGCCGTTGCTTCTCTTACGTCGGTGATGTGGTACGCGGCGTCATGTTGCTCGCGGCCTGTGATGACGCCCACGGCGAGGTCTTCAACATCGGCACCGACGAGGAGGTGTCGATCAACGAGCTGGCGCGCCGCGTCAAGGAGCTCACCAGCTCGAGCTCGCCGATCGTGCACATCCCGTACGAGGAGATCTACGGCAAGAGCTTCGAGGACATGAACCGGCGCGTGCCAGACCTGAACAAGATCCGCGACCTGGTCGGCTACGAGCCCTCGGCGTCGCTCGACGCTCTGCTCGGTCTCACCATCGACCACGTTCGCCGTGAGGTCGCCGGCGACGTCGGTCTCTTCGACGAGCCGCAGCCGACCCCGGTCGAGGCGGTGCGCGGCACGTCCTGAGTCTTCTCCACCCGTCCCCGGCCTGCCGATGAGCGCCTGGCCCGTGTTTGCGATCGCCCTCGTGGCGGTGGCTGCCGTGACGCCGCTGGTGCGCTTCCTCGCCATCCGCCGCGGCTTCGTTGCCCGTCCGAGCGGGGATCGCTTCCACGCCCGCGTCGTGGCGCTCGGCGGCGGCATCGGTCTGGTGCTGGTGCTGGTGCCGCTGCTCCTCGTGTCCGGCGCCGCCTCGCGCCCCGGTCTGCCCTGGCTGGTCGGCGCCCTCGTCGGCACCGCCGCCCTCGGCCTGGTCGATGACCTGCGCGGGCTGCGCCCCGTGTTCAAGGCCGCCGGGCAACTGGCGGTGGCCGCCGTCCTGGTGCTGGGCGGCGGGCTGCTGCCGGCCGGCGTCGTCACCTCTTGGCAGCTCATCTGGGCGCTGCCGCTCGCCGTCCTGTGGATCGTCGGGGTGATGAACGCGTGCAACTTCCTCGACAACATGGACGGCATCCTGGCCGGCATCGTCGCGGTCTGCGGTGCCGCCTACTGGCTGGCCGGCGGCGTTGCCGACGTGCTCCTGGCGCCAGCGCTGACCGGGGCGGCGCTCGGCTTCCTGGTCCATAACGTGCCGCCGGCACGGCTGTTCATGGGTGACGTGGGCTCGATGAGCCTCGGGCTGCTGGTGGCGGTGCTGTCGCTGTGGACGCTCGTCGGCGGCGCGGCCGCCGGCGCGCCGGGCGGGGCAGAAGTGGTGGCGCTCCGCGGAGCGGCGGGCCTGGCTCGCTGGCTCGGCACGGCGCTGGTCCTCGGCTATCCGCTGCTCGACATCATCTTCGTGTCAGTCACCCGCACGCGGCGCGGACAGCCGGTCTACCAGGGCGGCTGCGATCACACGACCCACCGTCTGAACCGGCTGCTCGGCGGTCCATGGCGCACCGCCCTCGTGGTCTACCTGCTGGCCGCGGTGCCCGCGGCGCTCGGGGTCATGGCGCTGGCGCGCCCGGCGATCGCCGGCTGGCTGGCGCTGGCCGGCACCGCCGGATTGCTCGGCCTCGGTCTCGCCCTGGCGCGCGTGCCGGCACGCTGAGCGGCGCCGGCGACGGCACGCTGAGCGGCGCCGGCGACGGCACGCTGA
>JASFRE010000306.1:0-5913 GCA_050115055.1 Candidatus Eiseniibacteriota bacterium
CCGGCCCACCGTGCTTGGCGATGAAGACATCGACCTCGCCGTCGACGAGGAAGAAGGCCACGTCGATGTAGCTGCCTTCTTCGAACAGGACGCTGCCAGGTGCCCAGCGCGCGATCGACACGTCCTGGCTGATCTCCTCGAGGAACCCGTCCTGGAGGCCCTCGAAGATCTCGTACTTGCGCAGCTCGTCCGGCGTGGGGCGATCCGACAGCTCGGTGATGCCGGTGTTCGACCCGAACGAGGACCAGCGATCGTGAAAGAGCGCCTCGCGCATGACCAGCGTGTTCGATGCGGCGGCCGGCGCCTGTTGCTCGCGCTTCGCCTTCTTCCGGCTCATCACTTCGCTCCCAGTGTCTCGTAGAGGTAGTCCAGGCGCTGCTTCAGGGTCACGAGCACGGCGTCGACCGGCAGGCTGTCCGACACCGCGGGGAACGGCTCGGAGATCTCGACGTGCTTGACGACCACGGGCACCACCGGCCCGGTCGGCGCCGGCGTGCTGCCGGCTGCCGCCGATCTGCCGCCGCCGCCCGCTCGCGGGCGACTGGCACCCGACGCTGCACCACTGCCGCCCTGTCCACTCCCGCTCGCCACCTGGATGGAGGCCAGGTCCACCGGCTTGACGTCCGGGATCGGGCCGCGGCGGCTCGTCACCGCCTGCCACGCGGCGGCGAGCTGGCCGGCGCCGGCCAGCGGCGCATCCCAGTGCTTGATCTTCTGGTTGCCGGCCGCGAAGTCGTACTGCGTCCCGGATGGGTGACCGGCCCAGAGCAGCCGGGCGTCGGTGATGTAGTGGCAGCTCGCACAGGTCTCGGCGCGCGTCTCGAGCTTCCGGAGCTCCACCATCCCGGCGTCGAGCCCCTTCTGGTAACCCGGACGCTGGGTGCCGAGGGCCTTCTCGCCCTCCTGGTGCGGCTTCAGGTAGTCGGCCCCGTTGCCATGGCAGCTCTCGCAGCTCACGCCGTCCTGCAGATCGTAGGCGCCGCGACCGGCATGGCAGTCCATGCAGAGACCCGACTCCGAGCGCATGGCGGCCGGTGAGATGCCGTACGCCCGCGCGATCTGCACGTTCTTCGGGTTGAGCTCGAAGAACGGCTGCGCCGCGGTGCCGTGGCGGTCGCCGAACCACCAGCCCGACTGCGGGCCGTGGCAGCGCCCGCACTCGAGCGAGCCGACCGTACCGCGCGTGGGCGCGGGGTGGACGGCATCCAGGTGGCTCACGGCCGGACCGTACTCGGAGGGCGGCTGGGGCGCGCCGGGGGACGCCGGCGCCGACGTCGTGCCGCCCGGCGTCGCCGCCGGTGCTCCCGCCGGTGTGCCGGCCGCTGGGGTGGACGGCGTGCCGGCAATCGGCTCCGGCGACACCGGCTCCGCCTCCCCGGCGATGATCGGATCGATCGCCTCGAGGCCGGTGCCGTCGGCACGATCCAGGAAGGCCCTGGTCAGGGTCTGGACGCGTGACGCGGCATCCAGGAACTGGTCCGCCTGGTTCGGCGCCACGCTCAGGTCGCGCGACAGCCCCAGCATCTCCCCGGCCTCCGCGACGTGCGGCTCGAGCGCGGAGAGGGCGCGGCGCGCGTTCCGCAGGCGCCGGGACAGCGCCTTCAGGTAGATGCCGTCCTCGGTCGCGGCCGAGATGGCGCGCAGCGTGTACTCGAGATCGAGCGCCCGGCCGGTGACGTACAGCAGCCGCTTGTGCTCTTGGGTCGGATCGGCGTTGTCCTCGCCGGTGCCGTGCAGGAGCGATTGCAGGAAGTTGTGCTGGATCTGCTTGACGCGCTCGACGAGCTCGAAGTCCGCGCCGGACGAGTGTCCGCCGACGTTGACGAGGCGCTCGTTCGGGACCGTGTGGCAGCGGAAGCAGCTGGCGGCGACCGGATAGATCTCCGACGGGCGGCGCATGCCGTTGGCCTTGCTCTCCCGGATCCGCATGGCGCGGTGCTCCGGGGACTCGGTCTCGAAGGTCTCGCCCTCGCCGTAGTTGTTGTGGATGTTGATCCAGTCCCGCGCCGAGCCGTGGCAGCTCTCGCACGAGACGCCGGCCTGCGCACGCAGCGTGCCGCGCTTGACCTCCGGCGTGTAGTGACACTGGATGCAGACGCTCTCGCGCTTGATCAGCCGCTCGTCCATCGCCGCGGCGATGCGCTCGGCCGCCTCCCGCTTGTGCATCGTGTCGTAGCTGGTGGCGTGCTTGGTCTTCTTCCAGACGTTGTAGGCGGTGCCGTGACAGGCGTTGCAGCGTTCGGCCGAGACCACGCGCGCCGGATCGAGCCCCGGATCGAGCATCGCGTCCCGGTCGGCATCCTGCCCCTGTCCGACAGCCGGCAGATGCCCCGCGACCAGCAGGACGGCGAGTGCACACGCGACCTGGAGGAGGCGACGCACGACGGTGTGATGGAACGCCGGCGTGCACCGGGGGCCCGACACCCGGGCTTCGGCGCCGGTCTGGCCGGCCAAGCCGGCACCGCCGCGACGCCCGTGGGGGGATCGTCTCTCTTCGGTTTCGAGGATCATCGGTTGTGCCCGCCCGGGGTGAGGTTGCGGGCCGGACGGTGCCGGCCCGCCTCTGGTTCCGCTAGAGCTTCGTGACCAGCTCCAGCCGGCCACCGCTCATGAACTCCAGATCGTCGTCGGGCAGCGGCGCGCCGGTCGTCTCATCGAAGGCGAGGTTCTGGGTCCGCGCCCCCGCAAAGGCGTCGACCACCACGACCCAGCGCCGTCCCAGCGCGCGCTGGAAGCGAGCCGCGCCGGCATAGGCGCTGACCCGCCGGCCGGCGATGTCCTGCTCGGTCGACACCCGTCCGCCCGCCTCGAGGATGAGCTGCTGCCGAGCCGCAGCGGTCCCCTGCGTCTTCATGAACTTCTGGAAACCGATCGCCCCGCCGGCGGCGTCGTCGGCCTGGTTGCTGAGCGGCGAGCCGTAGCGACCGAGCCCGACGGCGGCGAAGAGGATGCCGGTGCGCCCGAGCGGACCGCCCGCGGTCGGGTCGCGGGCAATCGACCGGAAGTGGTTGATGCCCCAGAAGCCGTTGATGTAGGCCAGGTTGAGACTGCCGTGCGGGGTCCATGACAGCTCGCCCAGGAGGACCGCGCCATCGTCGATGAACTGCGTCTGGTCGCCGGTGGCGAAGGAGCCGACCGCGTGCAGGGTCAGGTTCCGGCTGCCGTTGCTCATCACCGACGTCAGTCCGAGGTAGCCACCATCCCCAGCTGCCTCGTCGGCGTTGACGTACGCGGCATTGAACTCGATGGTCTGCGAGCGCAGGTCGGTCTCCGTGAAGAGCCCGAACAGCATCGCCGAGTCATCGGGGAGGTTGCCCGCACCGGTCGGGCGATGGAACTCGTTCCAGCCCCAGAGGAACGACCAGCGCGAGTTGGAGGTGCCCGGCAGTTTCAGGTTGGCCTTGGTGATGCCGACCGCGTCGATGGTGTCGTTGATCAGCAGCCCCTCCTGGAAGGCGACCGGCTGGCGCCCGATCGACAGGCCGTAGTCGAGACCGGCGCTGTCGTCCTTGTCCAGGTTGGGAAACAGCTCGGAGAAATCGCCCTCGAAGAAGAGCGTCTGGAGCTTGAAGTTGAAGCGGTCCTGGCCGCCGTCGGTGCCGTCCTCGGGCGAGAAGTTGACGCCGGTGAACTCGCGGGGCGCCGAGCCGGGGCCGCGGCCGTCACGATCCAGCGGACGGAATCCGACCAGGATGCGCTCGGTGAAGGTCAGGTAGAGGTTACCGAACAGGTCGAAGCGGTTGGCCCACTCGGTGCGCCGCGTGGAGCTGCCGGGGCCGCCCGGATCGAAGGTCTGGACCGCCGTCCGGAAGGTCCCGAACAGCATGAAGGCCGGCTGCCAGACCGCGCCACCCGGGATGTGGATCCCCTGGGCAAGGGTGCCGGTGCCGAGGAACGCCTCCCCGATCTCGAGGATCGGCTTCGGGCGCTTGGGCGCCGGGAGGAGCGGCAGCGGCTCGTCGGACAGCGCGCTGTGACCGTGCAGGGCGCCGGGGTCGTCCTCGCCAGAATGCCCGCCGTGATCATCGGCCGCCGACGCGGACGGGACGACCACCGCGCCGAGGGCACCGATCCAGGCGGCCGGGCGAGCGCTGCCCGTGGCATCGCCGCCCTCGCCCCCGCCCGCGACGATCACCGACGCCAGGGCGAGCAATCCGATCCAGGCACTGATGACGGTCGGCAACGGGGACACTCGCCGCCCTCCCGCCCGACGGTTGGTCTCGAAGCTAGCGCGCGTCCACATACCGGGTCTCCTCCGTGGCCGATGCGACCTTGCGGCCTGGCGTCAGCTCGACCTCGCGCTCGTACAGGACCAGGTGACCGGCCACGACGCCGTCGGCCACCTCGCGCTCGGACATGCCGTAATCGAATCCCACGATGCTGATCTCGTGGACCAGGTTGATCGGGATCATCCCGGCCTTGAGCCTGACGGTTGCCGTGTACGGCCCGCGGCTCCCCTCGAGCTGCTTGCCCGACACCTTGTACTTGGGCCACGCACTGGTGAGCGGCCGGAGGGTCACGCGGTGCTTGCGGGCGCCGACCGGTCGGCCCAGCAGGACGGTCGAACGGGTCGAGGGACGCAGGAACGGCAGCGGATCCGGCGAGTAATTGAGCGCCAGCACCTGCTCGCGCTCGCCGCCACGCTGCATTCGCACGACGAATTTCGACTGCAGGCTGAACAGGTACTTGTCCTTCGGTAGAGCGCCGTTGTGCACGTAGAGGGAGTGCGCGTCCCGCACGTCGCCGTTCGGGTCGAGATCGCCCGACTCGAACACCACGTTGCCGTCCGCATCGCGAACCGTCACCTCGAGCCAGACCATGCGCTCGGCGTCGAAGCCGGTCGGGACGTTGTGACCATCGGTGGCGTTGTGGAACTCGACCTTGAACTCGATGCCCTTCGAGTCGGCGCGGGAGACCTCGACGTCGCCCAGCTCGTACCCGGCGCGGAGCACCTGGATGCGCTGGCGCTTGGCCTCCTCGAGCAACGCGAAGTTGTCGGCCAGGATGTCCCGCGCATCGTAGCGGTCGTCGGCCGACTCCCAGCGCGGCGGGAACTCGTAACCCTCCGGGATGTCGCGCTCGAACTCGTCAGTGCCCCAGCCGGCCTCGTAATCGAAGGTGAGCCACTCGCGGATGGTCGCGAGCTCGGCCGCATCCACGTTGTGCGGGAAGATCCCGGGATGGATCACCGAGTAGTCCGGCCCCGCGAACATGTGGTTGGTGCGCTTGCGCGGCTTCGTGGGCTTGCCGTTGACGATCGCCGCCGGTCCGATGGCGTACGGCGAGACCTTGCCCGGCTCGCTCGCCATGTGGCAGTCCTGGCAGCTGGTGCCGTTCTTGGCGGCCGGCGTCGTCTTGAACTCGCTGAACGCCTCCTCGAGGCGGAAGCCGTTCACCAGGTTCACGTCGTGGCAGAGCCCGCAGAAGCCGGGCTTGTCGATCTGATCGAGCCGCTTGGCGGTGGCGTGGATGTCGAGCCCTGCGCGCTCCGGATCGGGATTGACGCCGCCCTCGTCGATGACCCGCTGGAGCTCCGCGCCGCCCGCGCTGCCGTAGATCGTGTCGTGGATGTCGCCCTCGACGATCGCCAGCCGGCCGCTCACCTTGCCGTAGTGGTTCTTGAGCCGGTGGCAGACAACGCAGGTGATGCCCTCGCGCGACGTCGGGTGGCGGTCGATATTGGTCATCACCTCGGGCTCGCCGAGGTTCATGCCGACCGGGTCATGGCAGCGGATGCAGAAGTCGCCGTTGGTACCGTTGGTCAGGGTCAGGAGCGCCGAGTGGAAGGCGTTGAACACCGGACTCATCTGGGCATAGGCATGGGCCGACACCGACCACTCGCGATAGTGGTCCGGATGGCAGGTCTTGCAGGTGTTGGCAGAGGGAAAGCGGTTCTCGAGGTTCAGGTCTTCC
>JASFRE010000307.1:0-5895 GCA_050115055.1 Candidatus Eiseniibacteriota bacterium
TGCCGGGCTGGACCGCACCCACCGGCGCGGCCTTCCTGGGCCAGCCGATCCTCGGCGACAACCCGCGCTGGCGCGGCGAGGCCGGCGTCGAGCCCGGTGGCGTCGGCTGGATCGGGACCGCGGAGGACTTCGCGCGGCCGCCGGACCCGCCGGGCGCGTGGCGCGGCGACGCACCGACCGGACGCCTGCGCTCGCGGCCGTTCACGCTACGCGGCGAGGCGATCAGCCTGCGCATCGGGGGAACGCGCCGTCCCGGACGGATCGCAGTCGCACTGCGGCGTGCCGGCGACGACCGTCCGCTGTTCCAGGAGACCGGGCACGGTGGGGAGGCGCTCGAGACCCGCGTCTGGTGGACGGCACCGCTGCGTGGCTCCACGGTCACGCTCGAGCTACTGGACGACGACCCGGCCGGTCATCTGAACGTGGACGACATCCGCGAGTGGGAGCATCTGCCGCACGGCCTGCGATCGATCGAGATCAACGGCCCCGCGGACGCCGCGGCGGGGACGGCGGCCGGCGACCCATCGCACGCGGCGACCAGGACGGCGACGATGACCACCTGCCGGGTGGTGGCGGAGCTCATGGCGTTCCCGCCTCCCGGCGAACTGCGGGCCCACGTGGTCGATGCGACGGGCGCCTCGGTCTGCGAGCTGGCCCTGTCGATCGAGCCGGCGGGTGCCGGCCTGCGCGCGCTCGGCGCGCGGTGGAACGGCACCGATGCTGCCGGGCGCCGGCTCCCCCCCGGCGACTACCGGCTCCGGTTGCCGCTCGCCGGCTCGGCGGAGCTGGTGCTGCGGCTCGAGCAGGCGCTCCAGCAGTGACCGCCGCGGCCACCGCCGGGCGCACGGCGTCGCGATGCGGCGCAGCGGTCAGCGCCCGTCGTCCTCCTCGAGGAAGTAGTTGAAGTCCTCCGACTCCTCGGCGTGCAGCAGGTCGTAGGCGTGGGCGGCGCTGCGGGCGTTGTAGAGCTGGCGCTGGATGTCACGGTCGGAACCGACGGCCCGCGCCAGCGCTGCCAGCACCTCGAGATGGCGCCCTTCGGCGTCCGGCGGCGTCGCCAGCAGCACCATGCAGTGCACCGGCTTGCCGTCCGGTGCGTCCAGATCGAGCCCCGCGCGGCTGATTCCCATGGCGCCGGCGATCGACCGCCCCGCCGGCAGGACACCGTGTGGCAGCGCCAGCCCCTCGCCGATGCAGGTCGACAGGACGCGCTCCCGGCTCAGGATCGACTCGAGCAGCTCCTCGCGGTCGACATCGAGATGATTGGAGCTGATCAGGAGGTCGGTGAGCCGCGCGATCGCCTCCTCCTTGCTGCGGGCCACCAGGTTGGTGGTGATGTTCTCCTCGTGCAGGAAGTCGATCAGTCGTGCCCGGTCGCGGCCGTGATCACCGGAGCGCACCAGCGCGTACCGCGTCAGGATCGGCCCGATGATCTCGTTCAGCGTCACCGAGGTCAGCGCCACCGCGAGGAACAGCTGCTGGATCGGCTCGAAGACCGGGTCCTCGGTGACGAGCAGGATGAGCGCCACTGCCACCCCGGCCTGCGGTACCAGCGCCGGACCGAGGTAGCGCCGGACCCGGTCGGTCGCCCCCGATAGCCGCATCGCCAGGTTGGCCGCCGTCACCTTGCCGAGCAGCCTGAGCGCCACGACGAGCAGGGCCAGACCGCCACCGGGCACGAGGTAGGCGAAGTCGAGCTCCATCCCGGCCAGGGTGAAGAAGACTGCGAGGATGGCGCTCTCGAAGTTCTGGAACACGCGGTGGCCGATCTCCTCCTTGTTGGGCGTCACGTTGGCCAGGAGGACGCCGAGGAACACGCAGGAGAGCAGCGAGGAGACCCCCAGGTAGTCGGCCAGCCCGGAGGTGAAGAGGATCGCCAGCATCGAGGCGGTCGCCAGCCGATCCGAGCGCACGGTGCGGCGCGTGGCGACGACCAGCACCATGCCGATGCCGCCCCCCAGCGCCGCCGATGCCACGAGCTCGCGGAGCGGGGCGACGAGGGCATCGATGGCCGAGTTGCCGCTCGACGGGTCGAGATGCACGCGGACAAAGGCATGGGCGAGCTCGAACAGGCAGACGCAGGCGATGTTGTTGAGCGCCACCGCCGCCACCAGCGTCTTGACGAAGACCCCCTTGGAACGGGTCTCGCGCACGATGGCGACGATCGTGGCCGGTGCGGTGGAGATCGCCATCGCCGCCAGCAGGGCGCCCATCGTCCAGTGGGTGCCTGGCAGGAGCAAGACGCCGACGAAGACCAGGGCGGGCGTCAGGGTCGATTCGAGCACCAGGAGAATGGACAGCCGCCGCAGCGCGTTGTGCAGGCGACGGATGTGAAGGTGATTGCCCACCGCCACGGCGATCAGCCCGAGGGCGAAGGTGGTGAGCGGGTGGAGGTTGTCCACCACATGATGCTCGAAGAGGTGGAGCCCCGAGCGCCCGAGCAGAACGCCAATCAGGATCTGGCCGGTGATGGCCGGCAGCCCGAGCCGCCCCACCGCTGCGCCGCCGGCGACGCCGGCGATCAGCACGATGGCCACGGTCAAGAGCGGATTGGGATCGACGAACATCGCCGCAGCTCCGGCTCCCTGGCGCGGGCGCCCGGGCGAGTGAATCGCACGCCGCCCGGCCCGGCGGGTGGCGCGGCGCGATGGACGGCATCACCGACGTCGAGCCTCCCCGTCACCTGGCTCCGCTTCCCGTCGCCTGGCTCCGACGTTGGCCCGCGCGAGCGCCGAGGATAGGACAAGTCGGTCGGCAGGTGGCAGCCCTCAATGCCGGGGGAGCGCCGGGCGGGTCGGCGCGAGCCTTGGGGCTCAGGCCCGGGCCGCGAGTGGCCCGGGCAGCGGGCGGGCGGGCAGCGGGACCGGCCAGGGCCACCGCCACGCACCGGGGGCTGGCTGGCGGCGGCGGCGGCCGCAGATTGCCATTGCTACAATCTGAATTTTAGGATATAGTGCGACTCATTCTAGGGAAGCACCCGTCCCCATCGGGTGCTCACCCGGCACGAGATCACGCTGGCGTCATTCTGGGGCCGGCATCCCTCTCGGACACACGGGGCGACTCGCATCCCTGCTGACGCATCGCCCGCCTCGGTTCGTCCAGTTCCTGCCCATCTCGACCCGGCGCCTTCCCCGCGCCCTTGGAGCCCCGGTGACCTCCACCGGGGCTCTTTTTCGTGCGGCTCGTGCCGGCCAGCGCCGTCGTCGATCGCGGGGCGGCCCGGTAGGCGGGTATTGGGCTTGCGGGGGGTCCGCCGACTCCCTACCCTCCGGCCCCGAGACCGGGTCCCGCACGGGGATGCCACGATCATGATCGAAGTCACCGAGGCCATCGACAAGGCCCTCGAGCTCTTCCGGGCCGTCTTCAAGGACGCCGCCGGCGACCGCGAGATCGTCGAACTGCAGGTGGAGGAGGCCGAGTTCTCCGACGACCCGCCCTGCTGGTCGATCACCGTCGGCTACTCCCGCCGGGGCGAGGTCAATCCCGGAACGCTCGGCGAGGCGCTCGGACAGATCAAGCCCAAGCTCGTGCGCCGCTACAAGGTCTTCCGCATCGACGCCGACTGCGGCCGGGTCCTGTCGATGCAGACCGGCACGCCGCGGACGCTCTGAGCCTGGCCGGTGCACCGAGGAACCGAGCCATGAGCCAGGTCCTGTTCGGTCCGATGCGCCCGTCGTTCCTGCTGCTCGTGCCCTGTTGCGTCGCGGTCGGCGCCGCCACGGCCACCTGGAGCGGCGCCGCCTGGAGCTGGCGACACCTGGGGCTGGCATTCCTGGGAGCCCTCGCCGCCCACATCAGCGTCAACGCCCTCAACGAGTACGACGACTTCCGCAGCGGCCTCGACCTCCGGACCCGGCGGACGCCGTTCAGCGGCGGCAGCGGTACGTTACCGCAGCATCCGGACGGCGCCGGCGTGGCACTCGCCGTCGGCCTCGTGGCGCTCGCGGTGGTCGTCGCGGTCGGCCTCTACTTCACCTGGCTGCGGGGCCGCGCCATCCTGCCGCTCGGGCTGCTCGGCATCCTGGTCGTGGTCTCCTACACCCGCTGGCTGACGCGCGACCCGTGGTTGTGCCTGATCGCGCCCGGCCTGGGGTTCGGGCCGCTCATGGTCGTGGGCACCCACTTCGCGCTCACCGGTGACTACAGCTGGAGCGCTCTGGTGGCCTCCCTGGTGCCCTTCTTCCTGGTCAGCAATCTGTTGTTGCTCAACCAGTTTCCCGACCTCGAGGCGGACCGCGCGGTGGGCCGCCGCCACCTCCTGATCCGCGCCGGGCGCCGGGCCGGCGTGCAGGTCTACGCGCTCTTCATGGTGCTGGCCTACGCCAGCGTGGTGGCCGGCTGGCTGGCGGGTCGCTTGCCCGCGACCAGCCTGCTCGCTCTCCTCACCGTCATCCTGGCCGTCCCGACCGTCCGCGGCGCCGCCCGGCATGCCGCCTCGATCCCCGAGCTGATCCCCCACATGGGACGCAACGTGGTGATCACGCTGGCGACACCGGTGCTCGTCGCCATTGGGCTCCTGGTCGGATCCTAGGGAACAGCATCCAGCGCCGCCGGGGCCGGGACCGGAACGTCCGCCGGGCCGCGGCGGGGCGCCTCAGCGCCCGCTCAGGGCTCGCCACGCGATCAACAGCAGCGGCACGACGAGGGCGGCGACGAGGAGCAGCGCCACGCCGGTCCTGAGCGCCGGGCGCCGTGGGAACTCGTAGCCGCAGATCGGGCAGTGCCCCGCCCGCGGCTCGACCTCGACCGCGCAGCCCGGGCACTCGGTCCGTCCCATCCGGTCCCCTCCGCCGGCCCGGCGCCGTCGATCAGTCCCCGCCGACGTCGCGCGCCAGGATCTCGACGAAGCGCTCGGCCGGCGTGCTGAGGGCGTTGCCCTTCTTGTAGAGGATCGCCAGCGGCCGCTCCCACCCGCGGCCCTGCAGCTTGACGCCGTCCAGGGCGCCGCTCGCCATCTCCCGCTCGACCGTGCTGCGCGGCACGATCGACACGCCGGAGCCGATCTCCACGGCCCGCTTGATGGTCTCGACGTTGTCGAACTGGTGGCGGATCGCCACCTCGATGCGCGCCGCCCGCAGCTGCTTGTCGACCGCCTTGCGGGTCGGCACGCCAACGCTGAAGGCGACGAACGGCTCGCCCTGCAGGCGCTTCAACGTGACGCTGCGCTGGCCGGACAGCTCGTGACCGGGCGGCACGATCAGCATCAGCTGATCATGACGGAAGGACTGGGCGATGATCTGGTGGTGCTTGACCGGGTAGGCGACGATTCCAAGATCAAGCGAGAAGTCGATGAGCCCGTCGTAGATCGCCTTGCTGGTGCGGTACTCGACCTCGACGCTGGCCTCGGGATAGTCCTTCAGGAAGATCTTCAGGTACCGGGGCAGCTCGTAGAGACCGACCGAGGTGATGGTGCCGAGACGCACCTGGCCGGAGACCACGTTGCGCAGGCCGTTGATCTCATCGATCACCCGCTCGTAGAGCTTCAGGATCTCGAGACAGGCGTTGTAGTAGAGCCGCCCGGCCTCGGTCGCTCGCAGGTTCCCGCGGCCACGCAGGATCAGCTGCTGGCCCAGCTCCTCCTCCAGCTGCTGGATCTTCTGCGAGACCGCCGACTGGGTGAGGTGATTCTGCGCCGCCGCTCGTGAGAAGCTCTGCAGCTCGATCGTGTCGACGAACACGCGCATCGTCTCGAGCATCGTCGTCTGGTCCCCCCTGGCGGATCGCCGCCTTCCGCCGCGCCGATCGGTCTGGGCGGGGAGATTAGCATCTCTTATTCTCTGCAACAAAACAAATAACTCCGTCGCCGCCATCGCGGCCAGCTCGACGCGGCCGGCGACGGGGGGGGCGCCGTGCCGTCTGGCCGCCGGTGGCCGCTCGCGACGACCCGATGCATGC
>JASFRE010000308.1:0-5894 GCA_050115055.1 Candidatus Eiseniibacteriota bacterium
AGACGGGCATCGAGGCGGGCGCAGTCCGGATTGTGGACCGCGTCGCCCGCGCCGTGACGGTCGCTGTCGATCATGATGTCGCGTTGCTCGCGGCCTCGACCGTTGCCAGGAGCAGCGACGCCTCGCGACCGCAACCCAGATCCCGCAGGTAGCGCCCCAGCGCCGCCCGCCGGGCCGGCTCGCCGGGGCCCGATGCCAGGCCGCCGGCCAGCCGGCAGGCGAGCTCGGCGTCCTGGCGACGTAGCGCGATGCAGATCAACCCGGCGCGCGCCTTCAGGTCCCTGGCGTCCGCCGCCAGCAGCGCGGCGAAGCGCTCCGACGCCGTCTCGATCCGGCCGGCCGCCAGATCGGCGGCCGCCCGGCGGCGCTCGACGGCCGCCCCGACCGCCGCCTCGAGCCGCGCCTGCAGCGCCGCCAGGGCCCGGGGCGCCGGCGGATCCCCGACCGGCGTGCCGTGCGCTGCGAGCCGGTCCGGCAGATCGCCGATGGTCTCCTGGCAGGCAATGCGCGCCAGGAGGAGGAGCGCCAGTCCCTCGGTCGTGTCCGGCTCGAGCGCCAGCGCGGTGGCCGCGACCCGCTCGGCCTCGTCGCCGCGCCCGCCGGCCAGCAGTGCCGCGCCACAGGTCAGCAGTCGATCCTGATCGGCGACGCCGCCCGCGAACGACTGCTCGAACGCGGCCACCGCCTCGTCCAGCGCGCCGCGCTGGTAGGCCCGTTCGCCCTGGCGAGCCAGCGCCTCTGCACGGTAGAAGCGCGCCAGGTGGACGTGGGGGTCACTGTCGCCGCCGCGCGCGATCACCGTCTCGAGACCCGCGACCGCCTCCTCGAGCCGCCCGGCGGCCAGCCAGGAGACCGCCTGCTCGTAGACCGCACGGCAGTCCATGCCGCCTGCGCCATCCCCCGGGGCCATCAGCCGCCCTCTCCGTCGAGGCACCGGAACGGCGTCATCACGATCCAAGACAAAGGGCCCGGCTCCGCTGGACGGAGCCGATGCTGGGTGGGACGTGCCCCGTGTCCAACCCGCGCCTTCTCCCTCCCTCGTGGGAACCGGGCCCAAACTCGTTGGTCGTCTGCGCGGCCCCATCGTGCCGCGCAGTGTCGAAACTCGTCGCTGCTGCTCCCCCGCTTCGCTGCCTCCCGTCGCCGCGCCGAGGCGCTACTCGGCATGCCGGCGCATGAACGTCGGCACGTCGAGGTCCTGCATGTCGCGGAGCGAGCCAGAGTCCTGGCGCGACACGGCGCCGCTCCGGGACGCGGTGCGCGCGGTCTCGCCCTCCTTGCCTGCCGTCGTTGCCTGCGGCACCACCGTGTTGGCGGTCGACCGGGCGCTGCGCTGCGCGGCGGCTGCCTGCGCGGCGCGCGTGACCACGCTCGAGCCGCTGCTCTTGGCCGTCCGGTGCGACGCGCCTCGCACCGCGGCCGCTCCACGGCCGCCGCTCGCCGGTTGCGGCCGCGGCGACCACGGGAGCTCGTCGCCGTCTTCGGCAGCCGGGATCGGCTCGGGCACCGGGCGCATGTGCTGCATGTCCAGGACGATCCGATCGACCCGCGCGTCCGGCACGAAGCCGGTGGCGATGACCGTGACGGTGATCTCGCCCTCGACCTCCGGATCGATGACCGCGCCGAACTTGACGTCGGCTTCCTCGCCGGCCGCCGCCAGGATCTCGGCGTTGGCCTCGTGCACCTCGTGGAGCGACAGGTCCTTGCCGCCGGTGATGTTGACCAGCACCGCATCGGCACCGGCGATCGACATGTCCTCGAGCAGCGGGCTCGAGATGGCGGCACGTGCCGCCTCGACCGCCCGGCTCTCACCGGAGCCGCGGCCGGTGCCCATGAGGGCGTTGCCGCCATTGCGCATGACGCTGCGCACGTCGGCGAAGTCGAGGTTGATGAGCCCGGGAATGGTGATCAGGTCGGAGATGCCGCGTGTCGCCTCGAGCAGCACCTCGTCGGCGACCTCGAACGCGCGGTCGAGCGGCGTATCCCGCGGCACATAGCTGAGCAGCCGGTCGTTGGGAATGGTGATCAGGGTGTCGACCTTCTCGCGCAGCTCCTCGAGACCCTGCTCGGCGGCCTGCATCCGCCGCCGTCCCTCGAAGCTGAAGGGCTTCGTCACCACCGCCACGCACAGCGCGCCCAGCTCCCGGGCGACCTCGGCGATGACCGCGGCCGCACCGGTGCCGGTGCCGCCGCCCATGCCGGCGGTGATGAACACCATGTCGGCCCCCGCCAGGGTCTCGGCGATGGTCTCCGCGTCCTCCTGGGCCGCCCGGCGGCCGACGTCCGGATCCCCGCCCGCACCGAGGCCCTTGGTCAGGTTGCGCCCGAGCTGCACCTTCTGCAGCGCCTGCGAGGTGGCGAGAACCTGAGCGTCGGTGTTGGAGACGATGAAGTCCACGCCGGTGAGGCTCGACGAGATCATGCGATTGATCGCATTGCCACCGGCACCACCGACTCCGATGACTTTCAGGTTGGCGAATCGCTCCTGCTCCATCTCGAGGTCGAACAACATCGAGCCCATCGAGTCACTCCCTCCAACCACGCTCGTCCGGGCACTGGACTAGTGGAACTCAGCGACGAGATTCTTCAACTTCGCCGACAGCTTGTCAATGAGAGATTCGCTTCGATTCTGCATTTCGGTGCCGTTGACGGCCGCGACGAGCAGCAGACCGACCGCCGTCGCATACATCGGGTGATCGATCTGGTCCGTCTGTCCCGCCAGCGGGATCGGGAAACCGACGCGCGCCGGCAACTCGAAGATCTCCTCCGCGAGCTGCACGACCCCGTCCATCGCCGCCGCCCCTCCGGTGAGCACGACGCCGGACCCGGCGGATGTACCGAAGGGTGTCCGCTGAAATTCGCGTGCTGCGTGCGTGAGGATCTCCTCGACGCGCGGCTCGATCATCGCGGCCAGGGTTTGTCGCGAGATGACGCGATCTTCTCGCCCTCCCACTCCCGGCACGGTGATCGTGTCATCGGCCTCGACGAGCGAGGTGAGCGCGCAGCCACTCTCGAGCTTCAGGCGCTCGGCCTGGTCGATCGGGGTCCGGAGACCGATCGCCAGGTCCGAGGTCACGTTCGACCCCCCCATGCCGATCACCGCCGTGTGGCGGATCGCCCCCTGGTGGAAGATCGCCATGTCGGTGGTGCCGCCGCCCAGGTCGAGGAGGACCACCCCCAGGTCCTCCTCGTCGGGGGTGAGGACGGAGCGGGCCGAGGCCAGGGGCTCGAGGACCAGGTTGTCCACCCGGAGCCCGGCCCGTTCGATGGCCCGGCTCAGGTTGCGGGCCGCGGCAGCCGCCCCGGTGATGATGTGGACCTCCGCCTCGAGCCGCACCCCGCACATGCCGACCGGCTCCTTGATGCCGCCCTGATTGTCGACGATGAACTCCTGGGGCAGGACGTGGATGATCTCCCGATCGGCCGGGATCGCCACCGCCCGGGCGGCATCCACCACCCGGGAGACGTCGGCCGGGCCGATCTCGTGGTCCCGGCGGGCGACGGCGATGACCCCGCGGGAGTTGATCGAGCGGATGTGGTCGCCAGCGATCCCGGCAGCCACCGAGCGGATGGTCACGCCGGCCATGCGCTCGGCCGCCTCGACGGCTCGCCGGATCGAGCTGATCGTCCGCTCGAGATCGACCACCACGCCCCGTCGCAGGCCCTCGCATGGCGCGGTCCCGACGCCGAGCACCTCCACGGCCCGCGGCTCGGTGACATCGGCGACCAGCGCCGAGACCTTGGTGGTGCCGATGTCGAGGCCGCACTGGATCAGTCCCTCGGACACGCTAGCTCCCTCCCTCCTGCCCGGTGTGCTGCCCTGCGGGGGCATCGCCCTGGGACAGCTCGCGTACCACCAGCTGCCCCTCGTACCGGAGATCGACCATGATACGACGGTGTCCCCGCCGCTCCAGGTCGGCCAGCACGCCATCGAGTCCCTCGAGGCGTGCCGGTCGAAAATCATCCACGTGCAGTCGCACGACGATATCGCCGCCGATGATCCGCACGTGAAGCACCGGCGCCTCGGAGAGATCGACCTCGGCGAAGATCTCGAGGAGCTCCGGCTGCTGGTCGGCAAAGGTGGCGAGCGCGCTGATGACCTGCTCGACGACCGGGCCTTGCAGGCGCTCGCCGGGCACCAGCGGCAGGTTCGTGACCCCGGTCAGCACCGGCAGATCGGGCAGACCGGTCTCCTCGAGCGGCGCCAGAACGACGCCGTCACGGTCGAGCTCGACCAGCACGCCGGCCAGCAGCAGCGCCACCGGCCGGCGCTCGACGACCTCGACATGCAAACGTCGGTCGAGCCCCCGGCTCACGTGGGCGGCGGCGATCCGGGGGTGCAGCTCGAGCTGCCGCGCCAGTCGTCCGGGGTCGATCTCGAGCAATGACCGCCCCGGCACAGCGCCCAGCCAGGAATGCACGTCGGCCGGATCGAGCAGACACAGTCCGCCGAGCTCGACGCTGCGTACCTGGAGCCAGGTCGAGTCGGCGACCAGCTCGGCGGTCTCGACCGACAGCGCCATCAGGCTGCCGGCCGCCAGCACGACTGCGAGCGCCGCCAGCGTCGACCGCCGCCAGCGGCGGCCACGGCGGCGCCGCGCCCCCAGGGCGTCGCCCTGGTAGAGGCCGTGGAACATCCGTCGTCGCGGCACGCGCACCGTCTCAACCTCCCGACCGGCTGCGACGACCACCGTCGTGGGTCGCATCCGGCCTCGTCACGGCGTCGAAGCCCACGAGCTGGATCTCGAGGGCGAGCGCCACATCGTGCACCCGCGCCACCTGCGCGCGAACCCGCTCGATGAGCTCCAGGACCTGGGCGGCGGTCGCGCCCCCCCGGTTGACGATGAAATTGGCGTGGACCGTGGACACCTCGGCACCACCCACACGGGCCCCCTTGAGCCCGGCGCTCTCGATCAGCTGTCCGGCCCCGCAATCGGACCCGGGATTGCGGAAGACGCATCCCGCCGACGGCAGGCCGAGCGGCTGGCGGCGGCGGCGCTCGGCGTGCCACGCCTCCTCGCGCGCGGCGATGCGCCCGGGATCGTCGGGCAGCAGCTGGAGTGTCGCCCGCGTCACCACGAAGGACGGCGGCAAGGCCGCGTGTCGGTAGGCCCACGCGATGGTGTTCGCCGGCAGCTGGACGACCCGGCCGTCGGCGTCGACGCCCTCGACCGTCGCCACGACGTCCGCCATCTCGCGTCCCCAGGCGCCGGCGTTCATCACCACGGTGCCACCGAGCGAGCCCGGGATGCCGCGCGCGAACTCGAGGCCGGCCAGTCCCTCCCGCCGCGCCCGGCCGGCGAGCTCGGGCAGTGGGCGGCCGGCACCGGCAACGAGGCAGGGGACATCGACGGTGATGGGCTCGAGACCGGCCGGCACGCGCACGACGACGCCACGCAGGCCCTGGTCGGCGACGAGCAGATCCGAGCCGGCACCGAGGACGAACGGCTCGATGCCGCGGCGGCGGAGTCTGCCGAGGACCGCGATCAGCGCCGCCGTCGACTGCGGCGTCACCAGCAGTTCGGCCGGTCCGCCGATCCGGAAGGTCGTGCAGGCGGCGAGCGGCGCCCGCCGCGCGACGCGCACGGCGTCGAGCTCCTCGAGCTCGCGTGCGATGTCGTCGGTCGCCTGCATCGTTGCGGTCGCTCCTCCGGTTGCGGTTCCCTTGCTGCGATCGCTCACCTCGGCCATCATGTCATCCGCCGTCCTGCGGTCAGGGGCTGCCGAGCGCCGCGGCCGGGCTCCAGGACTCGGCGATGCGGCCGACGTCGCCGGCTCCCAGCGTCAACCAGACCTCGCCCGGCTGCGCCTCGCCGCGCAGCAGCCGTGCCGCCTCGTCCACGCTGCCGACACAGGTCGTCTCGACCTGCGAGCCGGCGGCGATCGCCGTTGCC
>JASFRE010000309.1:0-5879 GCA_050115055.1 Candidatus Eiseniibacteriota bacterium
ACAGATCACCAGGTCGGCGCCCTGACGTGCCAGCTCCAGCGCCACCTCGCGGCCGATCGACCGCGATCCCCCGGTCACCAGCGCGACGCGTCCGTCCAGCGTGCTCACCCCCGGCTCCTCTCCACCACCAAGCTCAGGCCGTTGGCGGCGCCACCAGCGCTGCCACCGCCGCGTCGAGATGCTCGGGCTCCGAGATCGAGTGCACGGTCAGCGCGCGATCGATGTCGCGCGCCAGTCCCCGGAGCACCGTGCCGGGGCCGAGTTCGACGGCGGTCTCGAAGCCCGCCGCCACGAACCAGCGCACCGTCTCCTCCCAGCGCACCCGCTCGAGCACCTGCGCCTTCAAGGTCTCCCGGATCGCGTCGACCTCGGTCACCGGCTGCGCCGTCGCATTGGCGATGACCGGGAACGTGGCGCGCCGGATCTCGGTCGCGTCGAGCACCTCCGCCAGCCCCTCGGCCGCGCTCCGCATGAGCGGCGAGTGAAAGGCCCCACTCACCTCGAGCCGCACGGCACGCCGGGCCCCCGCCTCCTTCGCCAGCTCCATGCCGCGCTCCACCGCCGCGATCTCGCCCGACAGCACCACCTGGCGCGGCGAGTTCAGGTTGGCGGCGGTGACGATGCCGGCCTCGCCGGCCGCCTCGACGACCGCGTCCAGGCGCTCGGGCGGCAGCCCGAGAATCGCCGCCATGGTGCCGGGATGCCTGAGCCCGGCCTCGTACATGAGCTCGCCCCGCCGGCGCACGATGCGTACGGCGTCGGCGAACGGGAGCGAGCCGGCGGCCACGTGTGCCGTGTACTCGCCGAGACTGTGGCCGGCGGCCGCCTGACCGTCGATCCCGGCCTGGCGCAGGAGTCTAAGGCAGGCCACACCGTGAATCAACACGGCGGGCTGCGTGTTGACGGTGCGCCGCAGCTCCTCCTCCGGCCCCTCGAAGCTGAGCCGGGCCAGGTCGACGCCCAGGGCGTCGGCGGCCTCCTCGTAGGTCTCGCGCACCAGCGCGAAGGCCTCGTGCAGCCGCTTGCCCATGCCGACCGTCTGGGCCCCCTGCCCCGGGAAGAACAGCGCCCACCTGCGTTCCGCGTCTCCGCTCATGGATTGCCTCCGCCGCTCGCCACCGAACCCCCCTCGAGGCCGGTGAGCTCGGGCGCACGACTCGCCGACAGCGCGGCCACGATCGCCTCGTTCAGTCGATGGTGCACCCACTCGGCCGACACGCGGATCGCGTTCCCCACCGCCTTCGGCGAGCTCGAGCCGTGCGCGATGATGCAGACGCCGTTCACCCCGAGCAACGGCGCACCGCCGTACTCGGAGTAGTCGAGCTCCTTGACCAGCCGCCGGAAGGCGGGGCGCAGGACGAGCGCGCCGAGCTTCGAGCGCAGGTCGCGCGTCACCTCGCGCCGCATCAGGGTACCGAGGAGTTCGATGATGCTCTCGGAGAACTTGAGTACCACGTTGCCGGTGAAGCCGTCGCAGACCACCACGTCGGCCGCGCCACGGAAGATGTCGCGCCCCTCCACGTTGCCGACGAACGGCAGGTCGGAGGCCGAGAGCAGCTGGTGGGCGGCCTGGGACAGCTCGTTGCCCTTGGTCGACTCCTCGCCGATGTTGAGGAGCCCGACGCGCGGCTCGCCACGCCCCAGCATGTGGCGCGCATAGACCTCGCCCATGACCGCGAATTGCACCAGGTGGGACGGCTTGCAGTCGGAGTTGGCGCCCACGTCGAGGAGCACGCAGCCACCGCGATCGGTCGGCACCACGGTGGCGATGGCCGGGCGTTCGACGCCCGGCAGGCGCCGCCAGGTGAGCTGCGCGGCGGCGACCACGGCCCCGGTGTTGCCGGCCGAGACGAAGGCCTGGGCAGCCCCCTCCTTGACGAGCGACGCGCAGACGGCGATCGACGAGCGGCGCTTGCGCCGCACGCTCTGGGCACCGGCGTCGCCCATGCCGATGCGCTCCGGCGCGTGCACGTAGTCGAACGTCCCGGGGGCGACCCCCTGACGCTCGACCTCGGCGCGGACCGCCGCCTCGTCGCCGACCAGCAGCAGGCGGTCGCCACCGGCGGTGGCGTGCCAGGCCAGGGCCCCCTCGACGATCTGCGCCGGCGCCCGGTCACCACCCATCGCGTCGAGCGCGATGGTCACCGGACCGCTGCTCATCAGCCCTCCGCCGGCTCGACGATCTCGCGGCCGGCATAGTAGCCGCACTGCCCGCAGACCTGGTGGGGGCGGCGCTTGGAGCCGCACTGCGGGCAGCTGTTGATCGACGGCGACGCCAGCTTCCAGTTGGTGCGCCGCTTGGCGCCGCGCGTCTTCGAGTGTCGCCGCTTCGGGACTGCCATCGGTCCTCTCCTCGTGGTTCGGGTCCGGCCGTCTCAGCCGTCGTCCGGCGTGCGCCGGACCGGACGGCGCGCGGCCAGCGCTTGCCAGCGCGGGTCGATCACCTGCTCCGCGCAGTCGCACTGCTCCTGGTTCAGGTCGATGCCGCAGTGCGGACAGAGCCCGCGGCACGACGCGCTGCACAGGTGGCGCATCGGCAGCTCGAGCAGGATCGCCTGCCGCACCTCGCCGGTCAGATCGAGCTGATGGCCCTCGTGGAAGAGGACCCCGTCCTGATCCCCCAGCTCGTGCGTGCTCGCGTCGCCACGCCGGCCCAGCACTCGCAGGCTGCCGGACACCGTGGTCTCCACGGTGCGCAGGCAGCGGTCGCAGGTGGCGTCGATCCGCCCCCGGAACCGGCCGTCGATCTGCAAGTTGTCCCCCATCCGGACGATCTCGAGCGCCACCGTGAACGGGTGCTCGAAGCGCGTGCCGGGCCACTCGAGGTCGAGGGCGGCCGGGGCCACCTCGATCGAGCGCTGCTCGACGCCCTCGCCGAGACTGGCGATGTCGAGGATGATGCCGGAGTCGGACTGGCGGTTCATCGTCGCCGCGCTCGGGGTGGTCCCGGCAACCTGCCGGATGGCAATAAAATAGAGGGCTCCGTGGAGCCCGACCGGCGATTGTACCCGCGGTCCCGGGGGCTGTCAACGCGCGGCGGGGGGCGCTCGGGCCGGGGCCGGCCGGTCAGTCGCCGGCCGGCGCCGGCACCGTCCAGCCGAGCTTCTCGGCAAAGAAGGCGATCTCCTGGCGGGCGGTCTCCGGTCCGTCCGAGCCATGCACGGCGTTCGCCTGCTTGGAGGTGGCGAAGTCGCGCCGCAGGGTGCCGGGCTCGGCCGCCGCCGGGTCGGTCGCCCCCATGAGGGTCCGGATGCTCGGGATCACGTCATCGCCGCCCTCCACCAGGCAGGGCACGCACGGTCCGGAGCTCATGAAGGCACACAGATCGTCGTAGAACGGCCGCTCGGCGTGCACGGCGTAGAAGCGCCGTGCCTCCTCCAGGCTGAGCCGGGTGAGCTGCATGGCGCGCAGCTGGAACCCGGCCTCCTCGAGGCGGGCGATGATGCGGCCGACCTGCCGGCGCTCGACCGCATCGGGCTTGATCATGAAGAGCGTGACAGCCAACGCGTGTCTCCTCCTGGTCGGCGCGACCGACGACGCGGATCCCGGCAGCCGTCCTCGGTCGCCGGGATCCTGGCGTCGCCCGTACCGATCATGTTCCGTGACCCGGGATCAGGTCTTCGCCGCCATCGCCGCGGAGACCTTGGTGGCGATGTCGGACGGCACGCGTGCCACGGGCACGCCGGCCGCCTCGAGCACCCGGATCTTCTCCTCGGCGGTGCCGGTGCCGCCCGAGACGATTGCACCGGCGTGTCCCATGCGCCGCCCTGGCGGGGCGGTGCGGCCGGCGATGAACGACACCACGGGCTTGGTGACCTTCTCCTGGATGTAGCGCGCCGCCTCCTCCTCGTCGGTGCCGCCGATCTCGCCGATCATGACGATCGCCTGGGTCTCGGCATCGGCCTGGAAGAGCTCGAGCGCATCGATGAAGCGCGTGCCGATCACCGGATCGCCGCCGATCCCGAGGCACGTGGTCTGTCCGAGCCCGCCGTCGGTCAGCGCCTTGACCACCTCGTAGGTCAGGGTGCCGGAGCGGGACACGAGCCCGACCGGACCCGGCTGGTGGATGAAGCCGGGCATGATGCCGAGCTTGGCCTTGCCGGGCGAGATGATGCCGGGACAGTTGGGGCCGATGAGCCGCGTCTTCGAGGCCTTGACACGCTCGATCACCGTCAGCATGTCGCGCACCGGCACGCCCTCGGTGATGCAGATCGCCACGTCGAGGTCGGCGTCGATGCACTCGAGCACCGCGTCGGCGGCGAACGGCGCCGGCACGTAGATCACCGACGCGTTGCAACCGGTCTCGCGCTTCGCCTCCGCGACCGAGTTGAAGATCGGCACCGTGTCCCGGAACGTCGTGCCGCCCTTGCCGGGCGTCACCCCGGCGACGACCTTGGTCCCGTAGTCCATCATGCCGGCGGCGTGGAACGAGCCGTCACGGCCGGTGATGCCCTGCACCACCACGCGGGTCGATTCGTCGACGATGATGCTCATCGGGCACCTCCTGCCTGCGCGATCGCCTGCTTGACGCCGTCCACCATCGAGGTCGTGGCCTCGAGACCGATGCCGGTCAGGATCTCGCGCGCCCGCTCCTCGTTGGTACCGGTCAGCCGGATCACCACGGGAACCTTCGGCTTCTGGGTCTGGAACACCTGGGCGATCCCCTGCGCGACGTCGTCGGTGCGGGTGATGCCGCCGAAGATGTTGAAGAAGATGGCGCGCACGTTCTGGTCGCGCTGCAGGATGTCGAGCGCCGTCGTCACCTTCTCGGGGCTCGAGCTGCCGCCGATGTCGAGGAAGTTGGCCGGGTCGCCGCCGAACTCCTTGATGACGTCCATGGTCGCCATGGCCAGGCCGGCACCGTTGACGACGCAGCCGATCGTGCCGTCGAGCTTGATGTAGGAGAGGCCGCGCGCGCGCGCCTCGGCCTCGTTCGGGTCGGCGTCCTCGCGCAGCTCCTCGAGGGCCTTCTGCCGGAAGAGGGCGCTGTCGTCGATGTTGACCTTGGCGTCGATCGCCTTGACCTCGCCGCCGGGCGTGGTGATGAGCGGGTTGATCTCGGCCAGCGAGGAGTCGGCCGCCATGTAGACGCGGAAGAGCTTCTGGAGGATCGACGCCATCTGGAGCGCCTGCTTGCCGCGCGGCTCGATCCGGAAGGCAACGTCGCGGGCCTCGAAGGACTGCAGGCCGAAGACCGGGTCGATGTGGTGCTTGATGATCTTCTCCGGCGTGGTGCGAGCCACCTCCTCGATGTCGATGCCGCCCGCCGCCGAGGCCATGATGACCGGCCGCTGGCGGCCGCGGTCCATCGTGATGCCGAGGTAGTACTCGTTCTCGATGTCGACGCACTCGCTGATCAGCACCCGCTGGACGGTCAGCCCCTTGATCTTCATGCCGAGGATGGCGTGCGCGGCCTGCTCGGCCTCCTCGGGCGTCGCGGCCAGCTTGACGCCGCCTGCCTTGCCGCGGCCGCCGGCATGCACCTGGGCCTTGACGACGACCTTCTGGCCGAACTCCGTGGCGATCTTCCGTGCCTCCTCGGGGGTCTTGGCGACCTTGCCGGGTGGCACCGGGATCCCCGCCGCGGCGAAGAGCTCTCTGGCTTGAAACTCGTGAATGTTCACGGCGACACTTCCCCTGCCTGTTGGACGTCCTGGCGGGCCATCCGGTCGGCTGGCCCGCCGCCTCGAATGCACGCGGTGCGCGCGCGATCAGGTCGATGCCGGTGAGCGCTTGCCGCTCTCGATGACCCGCTCGACCGCCTGGCGTAGCTTCTCTCCGTCTCGCTCCTTGAGATCGTAGGTGACCCGTACCGCCGGCTTCCGGAAGGTGACCAGCCGGCCGAGATCGATGGGCGTGGCGATCACCACGACGTCGCA
>JASFRE010000310.1:0-5856 GCA_050115055.1 Candidatus Eiseniibacteriota bacterium
GCGGCGAGCAGCGCTGCCGCCGCCGTGATCGGCATCGCGCGCCGCAGTCCGCGCAGGTGCGCCAGGTCGCGCGACGAGGTCTGCCGGTCGACGTTCCCCACGGCAAGGAACAGCGACGACTTGTAGAGCGCGTGCACGGTCAGGAAGACCACCATCGCCGCCAGCGCCTGGGCGGAGCCGATCCCGAGCAGCAGCACCAGCGTACCGAGCGCGCTGACCGTCGTGTCGGCCAGGAGCGCCTTCAGATCGCGCTGCCCGACCGCGAGCGTGGCCCCGGTCACCATCGTCACCGTGCCGGCGAGGATGAGGGTGCCGGACCACAGCGGTGTGCCGCCGAGGGCGGGATGCAGCCGCGCCAGCAGGAAGACGCCCGCCTTGACCATGGTGGCCGAATGGAGGAGCGCCGACACCGGTGTCGGACCGGCCATCGCCGCCGGCAGCCAGTGGTGGAACGGGAACTGGGCGCTCTTGGTCAGGCAACCGAGCAGGATCAGGATGAGCGTCGCCGAATAGAGCGGATCGGCGCGCAGCGCCGCGCCGTGCTCGAGCAGCGTCGAGAAACGGGTCGCCGCCTGCGCGTCGAGGCCCGCGCGCTCGCCCATGAGCACGAGCAGCACCAGGCCGCCGAGCAGTGCCAGCCCGCCGGCGCCAGTCGTCACCAGCGCGCGGCGTGCGGCGTCGCGCGCATAGGCTTCACCGTGCTTGAAGCCGATCAGGAAGTACGACGTGACGCTCGTCAGCTCCCAGCAGACGAAGAGGAGGAACAGGTTGTCGGCGAGCACCAGGCCGAACATCGCGGCCAGGAACGCGAGCAGGAGCAGGTAGAACTGGCCGAGGCGGGGGTTGCCGGCCAGATAGGTGCCGGAGTGGAGGACGACGAAGCCACCGATCCAGCCGATCAGCAGGCCGAGCAGCACCGACAGCCCGTCGAGACGGAACGCCAGATCGAGTCCGAGCTCGGGAATCCACGTCCAGGCCGCGAGCAGCGTCTCGCCGCTCGAGCCGGCCTGGAGCAGCAGGATGCGCGTGGCGGCGAGCGGCGGCACGGCGGCCAGGAGCCAGGGGGCGGCCCGGCGGTTCAGGCGCACCAGGATCGGTGCCGCGAGCGCCGCGACGAGGACGGCGAGCAGCGCCTCGATCATGCCGGGAGCGCTCCGTCACGCGGCCCGCGAGCGCGGTGCGTGCCGGGGAGCGTCCCGGCGTCGGGGCGCTGGAGGGCGGGCGTCCGTGTCCGCATCAACTGGCTCGATGCTCCCTTCTCAGAGCTTCGCGATCCATGCGCGGATGCCCTGCATGATCATCTCGATCGAGATCGTCCCCACGTAGAGGGCGGTGATCCGGCCGGCGATCTCGATGTAGCGCTGGATCAGCCGCTCGTTGCGCGGCCGCACGAAGTCGTGCACGCGTTTCAGGACGAAGATGATGAGGACCGAGACGAGGACGGCGACGACGACGATCCCGCAGGCGACCAGCGGCTCGTGTCGCTTGCCGATGATGACGCTGGCACTGATCGTGCCGGGGCCGATGAGCACCGGCATGGCGACGGCGCCGGCGATGTGCTCCGACTCGCCGCGCAGGATCTCGATGGCATCCGGGCCGCGGAACACGAACTGCAGCCCGATGACGACGAAGATGATGCCGCCGAAGATCTGGAACGAGGCGAACTCGGCGTGCATGATCTCGGAGAACACGGCGTCGCCGATGACCGCGAAGGAGCAGAAGACGCCGCTGGCGATCAGCGCGGCGCGCAGCAGGACGCTCTGGAACCGTTGCTGGTCGAGTGCCTGGATCAGATCGACGAGATAGATGATGACCAGGAACGGATTGAGGAGCGCCAGCATCAGCGAGCCGGATACGACGTAGTCAGACATCTCGTGCCAGTGGTTGGCGTCATCGGGTGACGGATGGCCGGTGCGGCGTACGTGCCCTAGCCGGACTTGCCGATCTCTTCCTCGACTTCCTCCGCCCCCTCGGTGTAGAACTTCTCCTCGTCCGGTTCCAGCTCCCGCAGCAGCCGCAGGAACTCCCCGGCATGCACACGCTCCTCGTCGGCGACGTCCCGGAGCACCTCGATGGCGAGCTTGTTGTCCGTCGACTCGGCGAGCTGCATGTAGAGCTGGATCGCCTCGTACTCCGCGGCGATCATGAAACGGATCGCCCGGATGAGCTCCTGGTCGGTGAGCTTCCTGTCGTGTGCCAGCACCGAGAACGGTGAGCTGAATTCCGGCATGGAGCGCCTCCTGCGAATCGGTTGACCGGCACCGTGGACGACCTCCTGCCCGGCTGGGCCCGACACCGACCGGCGCGCGGCACGGCGGTCCGGGATCCGGGCGCGGTGCCAGGCCGATCGTGACGGGCATCATACGTCAGCCGGCGATCCGGGTCGAGTCGAGGATGACCGGCGGCAGGGACTCGACTCAACCGCTCTGCAGTCGCCCGAGCCGCTCGTCGAGCTGCCGCATCGCCGGGCCGGCCTGCTCGAGGACGACGTCGATGCGCTCGAAGTCGAGGAGCGGGATGCCGACCAGCTCCGGACGGACGTAGAGGGTCGGCGGTCGTTCGCGCAGCTTGATGGCGGTCAGCGACTCGACCAGGATGTCGAACATGCCGAGCGTCGCCTCGACCATGTTCGGCGGCTCGTCCTCTCCCGGCCGTCGGGTCGGCGCGACGTCGATCGCGATCGTCGCGTCGCAGTCCTCTGGCAACACGTCGTACGGCAGGTTGTTGACCACCCCGCCGTCGACGAGAAACCGTCCCTCGTGCTCGACCGGGACGAAGACGCCCGGAATCGACATGCTGGCCAGGAGGGCCGGCAGGAGTTCGCCGGAGTCGATGACGACGGCGTCCCCGCGGTAGAAGTCGGTGGCCACCACCCGCAGCGGGATCTCGAGCTCCTCGAAGGTGTCGACTTCGATCGTCTCCAGCAGGTCATGCAGGAAGCGGTCGGCGCGGAACAGACCGCTCTTGCCCCAGGCCGGTCGCACGGCGCCGAGCCAGCGGATGAGATCGACCTTGCGCCGGATCGCGGCGCCGATGCCCTCGTCGTCGGCCGGAACGTGCTCGGAGACCATCTCGTGGATCGCCGTGCCCCGGCGGCCCGCGGCGTAGAGCGCCCCGATGATCGCGCCCATACTGGTGCCGGCCAGCGCGGCGGGGCGGATGCCGCGCCGGTCCAGAGTCTCGAGGGCGAGTACGTGCGCGAGACCGCGCACACCGCCACCGCCGAGTGCCAGGCCCACCTTCATGAGCGACCTCGTGATGGATCCCGTCGACCGCGATCGTCCGTGGCCGCCGCGGTCCCGCGGTGGCCGGTCGCATTGTAGATGACCGGCATCTGCCCCTTCCACCGGTCCCAGGTGGTGCCGTCCGTGATCAGCTCGGCCATGAAGTGGGCGACGTGAATGCGGCTGGTCTGCCCTGCGTTGAAGATGGCGCTCCGGATCGGCGATGGATGCACGTCGTATTCGGTGACCACGTCCTCATCGATCAGACCGTCCGGCCGGACCGCGACCCACTCGATCGCCGGGTCCCGGGGCCCGACCTCGGTGCGTAGGAAGTCCGCGGCCGCCTCGTTGTCCGCGTGCGGAGGGACCAGGATCCGGAGCAGCGCCAGGACGCACCTCTGGGCGATCGACACCGGCTCCGGGAGATCGCGGTTACGGTTGGCGGTCGTGTTCATGAGGACGAAACGGGTCGGTCGCGTCGGTGCTTGCGCCCTGATGGCGGCGCACACGCGGCGCGTGGCCTCGGTCACCAGCCGCCGCGGATGACCGTAGATGCCCCTCCAGCTCACGGTGTGCCCGAGGCAGGAGGCGACGGCGCTGCACCCCTCGACGTGCCGCGCGATCTCGGAGTCACCGAGCTCCAGGAGACTGGCGCGGGTCAGGGAGAGTCGCTCGTGGTCGCGGAGCGTCGCCGGCAACCGGTCGGGCGAGCGGACGATCGCCCGCACCTCATGCTGTCGATCCAGCAGCTGCCGGACGAGCAGCCGTCCTGTCGCTCCGGTCGCGCCGAGGACCAGGGTCGTCATCGTGTCCCTCGCGGGGAGTGGTGAGGGCCGCTGCTTGCATCCGGGCAGTCGTGCCGCGGCAGGACCCTGTGTCGCGGACCGTGGCATGCGTGGTCGGTCCGTACCGTGACGAGCCCCTCAGGGGCGAACGCGCTCCCGGAGTCCGTCGGCCAGCCGGGAGCATGCGTGTGTCATGAAGCGACGTCAAGTGGGGGAGAACCATGCGCGTTGCCGTGTCGCCGGAGCGACGCGAGCTGCCCGTCCGGAGCGTCAGCTCCACGTGCGTGTCCGGCAGCGCCGCCACCCGGGACGGTGGCGGGCGGCGCGTGGCGCCTCTCCGGTTCTGCTCGCCCCGCCACCGTGTGTGCTCAGCGCAGGGCGACACCGAGCGCCAGCCCTGCTCCGTAAAACAGGTGATTGGCGAGGCTCGAGAGCGGTGCCCTGATGCCCTCGGGGGCGTGTCTCCCGAGCATTCCGAGGCCCATCGAGGGGTAGACGAGGCAGTAGGAGGCGACGGTCGTCGCCAGGCCGTAGACAATGGCCCATGCCGCCGATGCAGGTCCCCCGAGCAGGAGCGACCAGCCGAGCAGGTACGGCAGTGCCAGGACCACGCCGATGCCGTAGTGCGTGACCGAGCCGCAGAGCAGTTCATGCTCCACGTGCGGCATCTCGCTCGGATGGTCGTAGCGAAATCGTCCACGTGTCCAGCCTGCGGCCATTCGCCCGATCGCGCGCACGTCGATGCGCACGAGCATGCCGGTGCGGGACAGCAGGCGATTCAGCAGGTCCATCGCCAGCGTTCCCAGCACCCCGGCCACGAGTGCAGTCATGAGAAGGTCCACCAATCCTCCGAGGGATGCGCCGCCTCCGGCCGGCGCTTGTCACATGGCACGGACGCCAGGTGGCTCCGGGCCCCGGGGCTTGACCCGCAGTCGGCATCCACCCAGCGGCGGGATCACCGGCCCGCTCCGGTTTGGCGAGTGAGCATGGCGAACGTGTCTCGTGACCCTGGCACCGAGGCAGGGAGGCGAAGTCATCACTGGTACTGTCGTTTGATCCTGCCCCAGGAGATGGGCTCCACCGGTGTCGCCGTCGGCTCACACGTGTTGATCCCGCCGGGGCCGACACACACGCGGCCGCGGTGAGCGGGTTGGATGATGTCGACCTGCCAGCCACCACAGGACACCACATGAGTACCGAACGGGTAGCTCGACTCGATCACCTCGATGCAGCCGTGCGGCGTGGCCGAGAAGTGCATGCGGCCTAGGACTGCGGTCGAGCCGCCGGTGATGCAAGAGAACGGAGTGGCAAGCGTCCCCTGTGTCGGCCCGGGGCCGGTGGGGCACGTACAGCTCAACTGACCGGGCAGGCAATCCCAGAGACCGAAGAAGAACGTCCAGTCCTGCGGCCAGTCGAAGGCGCACTGGACGGTGGTGACATTGTCGTAGTTGCGCAGCAACAGGTAGATCGCCTGCGGTTCTCCGGGACTCGTGATATCGATGGTCGGTGGCCCGGGATCGCAGGGGTCGCCGATCTCACAGGGGCCATACGCCGTCTCGACGGCGTGCAGAATCAACGTCGTGCCTGGATTGGGGCCCGCCACCGTCGCACTCGACACCGCCACCATGAGGCCCACGGTCAACAGAGGGCATCGCATGGCTACCTCCTGATTCCATGACGGACACCAGGCCTGTCCGCGGTCCCGTAGCTGCGCCTGGCACTGCGCCTGGCTACGGGACCAGGTGGTGCCTCCCCGCGCGCGGGTGCGCCGACGATCCGCGGCCGATGATCGGGAATCGATCACCCCCATCGGCGTGCCGCCTTGTCCGTGATCTCCGGGCGCACGC
>JASFRE010000311.1:0-5842 GCA_050115055.1 Candidatus Eiseniibacteriota bacterium
TCCAGCGGCAGCGGCCCGGTCGGCAGGTCCTCCGGCGTGCCGAACGCCCGCTCGAGGAGCGCGTCGAGGCCGTGCGTGGCCTCGGCGCCGGCGATGCCACCAGCGACGCCGCTGCTGCTACCCGCGCTACCGCCCGCGCTGCCACCCGCGCCGCCACCGGTGACGTTCGGCGGGGCGGTGCCCGCGACGCCAGCCGACTGGTGCATCATCGCCTGGCGCAGGTTCGGAGGCGGTCCATGACCGGCCACCAGCTCGAGCGCGAACTGGCCGACCGTCGTCCCCTCGAAGTCGAAGGCGCGCGTGGCCGACTCCCAGGCCGCCGGGGCGGCGCCAATCGCGTAGCGATCGTAGTCCTGGAGCAGCCCGGCGAGGAGCGCCGCGCGACGCTGCGACAGCCCGAGCGCCGTCAGGTGGGCGAGGAACTCCGCCTCGCCGTACCGGTAGTACGTGACCACGCGACCCCACGCCGCGCTCAGGCGCCCCGCGATCCCGGCCGGCGTGCTGATCGAGGGGCCGGGCAGGTCGTACGCCCGGCAGCCGTCGCCGGGGTGGGTCAGGAGCGCCAGAGCGGCCCGGGCGACATCGCGGGCGGCGACGGTCGGCAAGGCGCTGTCGGGATGCATCGGCAATGCGAACAGTCCGCGGTCGAGGGCCCGCCGCGCCAGCCACAGGGTATCCATGAACACGCCGGGGCGGAGCACCGTCACGTCGCGTCCCGTGTCGAGCAGGATCTGCTCGATCTCGGCCTTCGATTGCAGGTGCGGCACGTCGCCCGGTCGGTCCGCGCCGAGCGCCGACAGGACGACGACGTGCTCGACCCCGGACGCCTCGATGGCGCCGGCGACGACGTGGGCGATCTGGATCTCGTAGGGATCCCCCGGCGAGCCCGACCCCGGCGTCACCAGGTAGAGCGCCGAGGCGTCCTCGAGCAGGGCGCGCACCTTGCTCGGTGCCAGCAGGTTGCCCTCGATGAACTGCGCTCCGGCGTTCAGGAGAGGCATCAGCGGCTGGCAGGAGCGCCCGAGCAATCGCACCGGGTCGCCGCGTCGGAGCAGCAGTCTGGCGAGAATCCAGGACGTATAGGAGGATGGACCGGTCAGCGCGATCTGGGCCATGACGGGACCTCGCTCGGGAGCAGCAAGTCCTCGGCGCTGAGCTGGTCGGGGCACTTCTCGAAGAGGCGAGCCGTCCCCTTGCTGCATGCAACGAAACTGGAGGATGACGGAGGCGATGCACGTGGGTGCGACGGCTGGAGACGTCGCGTGCGACGCGTCCGTACTCCTCGTTACTCCGTCTCTACCATCCGGGAAGCGAGATGTCCATGTCAATCCCAACGTGCACGGTGATGATGATCGCGTCGACGGCGATCGCGGGGGCACGAGACGCACGGCGATCGAGCGCATGGCGTCGGCAGAGGGTGCGCGGCAGCGCGCTGCATCGCCGGCAGCCGCTGTCGTGCCGGGCGGCACGCCTGACGTGCGCCATCGTGCTGGCCATGCTCGGTGTCGCGTCGGGCGCCGGGTCGGTGGTCGTCGCGCAGCCCGCTGACGGCGCGCCGGACACTCCCGCGTTGCCACCCGGAGCGCCGGCCGACACGACGGACGTGTCCGCGCTGACGGAGTCCGCCGCGACCTCGAGCCCGGCTAGGTCCGGTGCGATCGCGCTCACCGTCGATCTCGAGGTGCCGCGCCGGCTGCTGGCGATGATCGATCGCGGCACGGCGACCGATGGCGAGCTCGACGCGTGGCTCGACCTGCCCGGCCATCGCGAAGTCCTGGCGCGCGGCGTGCCGCGGAGCCACCTGCGCGACGGGGCGGCCGCGGTCGTCGAAGGCGCCGTCGATCCGCTGCGCCAGCCGCTCGGCATGCCCGGCACCGTGCGCATGGAGCCGCTCGATGCCTGGCGCCGGGCGCTCGACTGGATCGCGCGTCATCGCGAGCGGATCACCGGCCTCGCCGCGCGCGAGGTTGCACCGTACGTGCGCCCCGGGGTCGAGATCCCACCGCTGACCGTCTACTTCCACCTCGCCGGCGGCTGGGATGCGCGCACCAGCGACGCCATCTACGTCAACCTGACGCGCCTGCTCGATACCGAGGCGCCACTGGTCGAGGGAGTCGAGGGGATCGTCACGCGCGAGCTGGCCGGTGCCGTGCTGGACGCCGGGCTCGTCCCCTTCGTCGACTTCGCATCGGTCGATGCGGCGCTCCTCACCTGTCTCCACCAGACGGTGCGTCAGGGAGCGGCGCGCTACCTGGAGCGACGGGCGATGCGTGCCGTCTACCCGGATGGCAGCTTCGCCGCCGACCGCCTGCGGCAGGTCGTGGAGGCGGATCGACGGCTCGACGACGCGATGGGTGACCTCGACCGGCTGGTGGCCACCGCGGTCGCCGGTCGGGGGGCGGCCGTGGAGAGCCTGCTCGTCGACACGATGAGCGACGAGACGCTGCCGGCCATCGGCGAGCTCATCTGCCGCACCGTGGCCGGCGCGCACGGGCCGGACTCGCTGGTCGCCGCCCTCTATCAAGGACCGACCCATCTCTTCAGGGCATACGAGACCATCGCCGTCGCACGTGCCGACCTGCCCGACCTGCCGCTGGCCCTTGACGCGCGGCTCGACTCGCTGGCGCTCGGCGTCGAGCGCCGCTGGCTCCTCGCCGATGCGGGGCGTCGCGAGGCGTTCGACGCCTTCGATGCCGGCGACTACGCGGGTGCCCTGGTGCCGCTGCGGCGCATCCAGGAGGCGATGCCCGGCAACCCGGTCGATGCCTACAACCTGGCCTGTGCCCTGTCGATGACCGGGGCGGCCGACGAGGCCATGCGGTGGCTCGAGGAGGCGGTGCGGCTCGGGTTCCGCGATCCCCGGCACATGCAATCGGACACCGACCTGGAGCCGCTGCGCGCCCGCGAGGATTACCAGGCGCTCATCGCGCGCCTCGAGTCCGGCACCGAGGAGGGTCCGTAGCGGGACCGGGGTCCGGTGCGGGGCCAGCGTCGGTAACGGGACCGGGGTCCGGTGCGGGGCCAGCGTCGGTAACGGGGCCGGGGTCGGTAGCGAGGCCGGGGTCGGTAGCGAGGCCGGCTACTCGATGGGGTCGGCCTGGGAGTCCGTGTCCGGCGCCGGTGCGGGGGCGTCGAGGCGCGGCGGGATGTAGATCTTCTCGCCCGGTCGCAGGTACTTGTAGCGCTCGCGCGCGTATTTCTCGACCAGCTCGCCGTCGATCAATCCCTGGCGCTGTCCGACCAGGTACTCGTAGCGCGCCTCCAGATCGGTCTCGCGCTGCTCGAGGGCGCGCTCCTGCTGCCGCATCTGGAGCAGGGTGCGGACGCTGTGTCCCGAGAACCCGAAGTTGTAGGCGAGCAGCAGGACCACCAGCACCACCAGCCACGACATGATGGGCAAGGGGGCGTGCGGCCCGGGACGGGGGCGGCGCAGGTAGGACTGCATCATCGTGTCACGCGCACCCATCGGGTCGGCCTCGAACCGACCCACCGGTCCGACCGGTCTCGACGTGGGGGTGTCCGGGGGATCGTACGCGTCGCTGTCGAAGCTCATGAACGGCACCGCCTCCCGGTCTCCGCGCCGGCCAGCTAGTCGGCCGCCACGGCACCCCGTAGCCGCTCGACGGCCTGCGCCGGCAGATTGTGGAACGCACCGAGCCCCGGGTAGCTCGCCGCCTCCTCGAGGTCGTCCTCGATGCGCAGCAGCTGGTTGTACTTCGCCACCCGATCGGTCCGGCAGAGCGAGCCGGTCTTGATCTGGCCCGCATTGGTGGCCACCGCCAGGTCGGCGATGGTGGTGTCCTCGGTCTCGCCCGAGCGATGCGAGATGATCGTCGTGTAGCCCGAGCGGGTCGCCGTGCGGATCGCCGCCAGGGTCTCGGTCAGCGTGCCGATCTGGTTGACCTTGATGAGGATCGAGTTCGCCACGCCCTCGCGGATGCCGCGCTCGAGCCGCTCGACGTTGGTCACGAAGAGGTCGTCGCCGACCAGCTGCACCTGTTTGCCGAGGCGCTCGGTGAGCTCGCGCCAGCCGTTCCAGTCGTCCTCGGCCAGGCCGTCCTCGAGCGACACGATCGGGTAGTCGTTCAGGAGCTCGGCGTAGTAGTCGATCAGGTCGCTGGCCGCGAGCCCCCGCCGGTTCTCGCCGGCCAGCGTGTAGCTGTCGCCATCCAGGAACTCGTTGGCGGCCACGTCGACCGCCAGGGCGACATCGGCACCCGGCACGTAGCCGGCGCGCTCGATCGCCTGCATGAGCAGGTCGAGCGCCTCGCGGTTGGCCTTCAGGTTCGGTGCGAAGCCTCCCTCGTCGCCGACCGACACCGACAGGCCGCGCTCCTTCAGGACGCCGCGCAGCGTATGGAAGACCTCGGCGCCCATCTGCAGGGCCCGCGCGAAGGTCGAGGCGCCCACCGGCATCACCATGAACTCCTGGATGTCGATGTTGTTGTCCGCGTGCGCCCCGCCATTCACCACGTTCATCATCGGGATCGGCAGCACGTGGGCGCCGACCCCGCCCAGGTACTGGTGGAGGGGGAGACCGACGCCCTCGGCCGCTGCCCGCGCCGCGGCCAGCGACACGCCGAGGATGGCGTTGGCGCCGAGCTTCGACTTGTTGGGGGTGCCGTCCAGGTCGATCAGCATCTGATCGAGCACGATCTGCTCGGTGGCATCGGCGCCCACGAGATGCTCGGCGATGGTCGTGTTCACGTGCTCGACCGCCTGCGTGACGCTCTTGCCGAAGTAGAGCGAATCACGGCCGTCGCGCAGCTCGAGGGCCTCGTGCGAGCCGGTCGACGCCCCCGACGGCACGCAGGCGCGTCCGGTGGCGCCGGAGACGAGCTGCACCTCGACCTCGAGCGTCGGGGTGCCGCGGGAGTCCAGGATCTGGCGCGCGACAATGGATTCGATCGTGGTCATCTCTGCCTACTCGTGTGTGTCGGTTGGATCGGAATCCGTGCTCCCGGTGCGCGAGACGTGACGCCGGGCACCGGTGCTCGAGTCCGCGCCGGCCCTGCCGGGGGCGGCTCGTGTGCGGTGGCGACGTCACTTGCCGATTCGGATCACGACCAGGTCGTGCGTGGGGCACGCGTGAGTGAGGGCTCCCTCGCCTGGAGGGCATGCGGCGACAGTAGTCGAGCGAGCGCGGCGCTGTCAAGCGACGCCACCGCGGAACGGTCCGAGGCGTCTTCGGGGGTCGGCCTGGGGTGCTGCGGTCCGGGGGCGACCTCGGGTTCTCGGTCCGGGGTCGATGGTGCGGGGAGACCGGGCCGGGTGCCGGTTCGCGAACCGCCCACGATGCAAGAGAAACCGGGCAAGAGAAACCGGGCCCCGTCCGAGTCACGGAGCCCGGTTCTCGATCCTGAGTCCGCGCTGCTACTGCATGAGCTGCTGGCGGCGCTCCGTGCGGGTCGGAATGCCGTACTTCTTGAGCTTGCGGTAGAGCGTCGCCCGCCCGATGCGCAGCTCGCGGGCGGCGCGCACCAGGTTGCCGTTGTTGTGTTCGATGGCGGCGCGGATCGCCTCCGCCTCGATCTCCTGCATCGTGCGCGGCTGGTGCTGCTGCACGACCGGCTGCGGCATGGGCGGGAGCATCGTGCCGAGCGGCGGCGTCGGCCGGCTCTGCAGGTCGGCCGGCAGGTCCGAGAGCTCGAGCAGGTTGTGCGACGGGTCGGCCAGGAGGCAGGCCCGCTCCAGCATCGAGTGCAGCTCGGCCAGGTTGCCCGGCCAGTGGTAGCGGCTGAGCGCGGCCAGCGCCTCCGAGGACAGGCGTCGGAACATGACGCCCTCGTGCGCGGCGATCTGCGCCAGCACCGCGTCCGCGAAGGTGCCGATCGACTCGTTC